>CANQDY010000086.1 GCA_947593895.1 uncultured Bacilli bacterium | reverse complement strand
TGTTTGATAAGAGAAACAAAAGTTTTTAACTTTTACTTTAACTTATTAGTATGAAAAACTATTTATGATAATTTATATAAAAAATATTAAGTATTATAGAAAAAAATGATAAAATATTATTTCAGAAAGAGAGTGATTATATGATAGAACTAAATAGAGAAGAATTTAACACTCTATCAAAAGAAATATTTACATGTGATTCACCGACTGGATATACTCAAAATGTGATTAAAATAATCGAAAATCATATTAAAGATCTGGGATTTGATTATAAGATTTTGAATAATGGGGCTTTAGAAGTTTCTATAAGTGGTGAAAATCATTATAAAGTTGTGGCGACTTCCGCTCATTGTGATACTTTAGGTTTAATGGTTAGATCGATTAAAAGTGATGGAACTTTGGCATTAACAAAACTTGGTGGTCCAATCACCCCAACTTTAGATAGTGAGTATTGTAGGATTTATACTCGTGATAATAGAGTTTATCAGGGAACAATTTTATCAACTTCACCTTCAGTTCATGTATATAATGATGCGAATAATAAGTCACGTGATATTGATTCGCTTGTTGTTCGTCTTGATGAGGTTGTAAAAAATAAAGAAGATGTTTTAAAACTTGGAATTCAAAATGGCGATATTGTTTGTTATGATCCAAAGTTTGAAATAACAAAAACAGGATTTTTAAAAACAAGATTTATTGATGATAAAGTTTCTGTAGTTGTTATTTTATTGCTCCTTAAATATGTAAAGAAACATAACTTAACTTTTAAATATGACACAAAAATTTATTTTGTAGTATATGAGGAAGTTGGTCATGGTGCATCGATGATTGATCATAATATTGATGAGTTTGTTACATTAGACATGGGATGTGTTGGTCTTGATTTAGCGGGAAATGAGTTTGCCGTTTCAATCTGTGCGAAGGATTCAGGCGGACCATATGATTATGAGTTAACAACACGGTTAATTAATTTAGCAAAAGATAATAATATTAATTATACAATTGATATATTTCCATTTTATGGCTCTGATGTTGGAGCAGCTTCACGTGCTGGTGTTGATATAAAAGGTGCTTTAATTGGAACTGGGGTTTCAGCTTCACATGGTATGGAAAGAACACATGTTGATGGAATAGAAAATACTTTGAAATTAATTTATTTATACCTAATTAAATAAAGAAAGGAAAATTATGGAATTGAGTAAAACAAATATAAAAAACAGTTTGGCTTTAATATTTTTTGGATTATTGATGCTTTTAATTAATATTTCGTTTAATTTGAATTTGGGTGGAGTATCTATTAACTTAAATATTACATATATTATAGGAGTTATAATGATTTTGATTGCTTCACTAAAAATCCGCGATTGTTTTAAAAACGCAAAGATTCTATTTTATGTATCTATTGGTGCATTAGTATTTCTTTTTGTACCACTTCTTAATATTGCGATTGCTAATGATATTAAAGCGGATGTTGAATATTTAGCTTTGCTTGTAAACAGACTTGGTGATAATACTGTAAACAATGGAACAATTGATTATATTGATATAAATGAGATGCTTTTAATATTAGGTTCTATTACAGGAAGTTTAATTGGAATTTTAACTATTTCTACTATATCTGAATTACTTCCTACTGCTACATTAATTTATTTCATTGGAGAATTGATTGTAGAAATTTGTGATGTCAGAAATTTGAAGTATGGTGATAAAGTTAAGAGAAATGCTCGTTTGTCGATTATTTTTCTGGCAATTACTAATATTTTAACAATTTTAGTGGTTTGGATTATGATTTCGGGATTTGGGAATATTAGTTTTACCTCCGATGGTGCTTTTGAAAATTCAGGTGGTCTTGGTACTATTGGGTTTGGCACTTTCCTTGTATTACCTTTATTAGCAATTGCTATTTGTTATCTAGTATTTTTTATTAAACTTCTTATCAGCGTCAATCGTGTAATGAATGAAAATAACAACAATCCAGATACTGCTGAAGTAAATTACCATGATGATATAATCGATAATATGTAAATTTATTAAATGTTGTCGATTTACAAAATGATTTTGTTACTAGTTCATTAGGTTTTGAAAAGTAAAAAAATAGATGAGAAAATTTATAAAAATAGTTGAGTACAAGAACAAAGATATTTATTTTATGAAAGAAACTTTTTTACCATTAGATATTAAAAATTGTTTTAAAGAAAAAGATTTTGAATCAGTTGAATTATATGACTTAGTATCTCATATTTTTGTATTGCTAAATGTAGAATATGTTGATAAAAATCTTATTTTTAATACTTTTAAAACATTATATATTGATGGATTTGACGCAATGAAAAACTTTCACCTTAATATAATTGTAAATGGAATATGAACAGAATAAGTAGTTTTCTAGAAGCAAAACAAAAATTATTTGATGGTAAATTATTGGTTTTTAAACCATATAATCAGCAAGTAACATTTCTATCGTTAAAAAATGAGAATCGCATTTGTCTTTTTTCATATAATGTTAGATATAATATTTCATTTAATGAACTTAATAAAATTATTGAAACTAATAAAGTCTTTGAATTTAAAAAAGATGATAAAATTGAAATCAATCAAGAGTTAAAAAATTGATTTAATAAATGGGAGGAAATAATATGTTAACGATATGTAAACATCCTTTAATTGATTTAAAACTATCAATTATGCGTGATGAAAGAACAAAATCAAAAGAGTTTAGAGAATCTTTAGATGAAATTGCATCATTAATGTGCTATGAAGTATTTAAGGATGTTAAGACCATCAATTCTAATGAAAATATAGTTACTCCAACTGGAATAACCTTACCAAAAGTTAAGTTGGAATCAAAAATAATTCTAGCTCCGATCCTTAGAGCGGGAATTGGAATGGTTGATGGAATAATAAATATGATTCCAACTGCACGTATTGGTCATATTGGTATGTATCGTAATGAAAAAACATTAGAACCAGTAGAGTATTACTTTAAACTTCCTATTGTTGATAATCCATTGGTAGTTGTAGTTGATCCAATGCTTGCTACTGGGGGAAGTGCTATATCTGCAATCAGTGCAATAAAAAAAAGAGGATATAATAATATCCGCTTAATGTGTCTTGTTGGAGCTCCTCAAGGTGTAAAGGCAGTAGAAGAGGCATTTCCAGATGTACATATATTTTTAGCTTCGTTAGACGAAAAATTAAATGAAAAAGGATATATTCTTCCTGGTTTAGGCGATGCTGGTGATAGAATATTTGGTACCAAATAACAAAAATAATATTCATCAAGTAAACTAAAGTTTTTTAAAAGTCATTAAAAGAATTATATAATAAAAGACTAATAACTAAATATTTTACTTTATTATATTTATAATTGGTACTTTGACTATATCAGTTAAGGTCATTGATTTAACTAGTTAAATCGACCTTATTTTTAATAAATTTATTTGATTTATGAAAGTTTCTGATTAAAAGATTAAAGGATAAATAAAATTTTCTATATAATAAGAAATCTCACTTTCGCAAGATTAGATTACTTGTGAGTTTTCTTTGTCGAGAAGTTTTTCACTAATTGAAATTGAATCAAGAATTAATTTAACTAATTTTTCAAGTGGTGAATTACTTTTAAAATCACTTTTACAAACATAATTGACACGGTTATCGATTAATAATTGTTCAACTATGCTTTTTTTATTTGGCTGGAAAACTGCGATTGACTTACCATTTTTCTCTTTGATTAAAGTCATACAAGGAATATCAGTTAATCCATCACCAAGATAAATCATATTTCTAAATTCGACATGTTTCTCTTCAACTTTTTGATTTACAGTTTTATCATCTTGTGGGTTAGTTACACCTTTGCATATTCTAAATAGATATTGTGTTTTTAAAGTATAATTTACAATACATTTTGGATAATAAGCAATTCCATCTTTATCGTATAAAAATTCACATCCATAAATTGCTTTAAATTCTTTAGCTATTGAACTACCTTCAATGATTTCTTTATTTCCAGAAGAAATGATATAATGCTCAAGTTGGATACCAATGCTATCAGCATAGTTATTTAAACGTTTAAACCAGGTAGTAACTCCTTCATAAAAACGGACATCTTTTCCTAATTCATTTAAATATTCTTTAGTCAGTTTAATACCTCTTTTCTTGCATTCTTCGATCATAACATGGAGATAGGAGAGAATTGATTCAGTACCAGTTTTTTTTGAAAAGTTATCGGCCATCTCCCAGAATTCGCCACTTGTCATTGATAAATTTGGAATAAAAGAAAATGCTTGCATATCATCAGTTGCTAAAGTTTTATCAAAGTCATAAATTAATGCTACAACTGGTTTTGCCATAAGATTCACCTCAAATTTATTTTAAATGATTAAAAGAAAAAATGCAAATTTTTGATTTTTGAGATCGCATTTAAATTTATTTTATTTTAAGTTTTTTTATATAGGGTATAATATGAAGCAAAAATGTATTGAAACGTTGAAAAAAGTTTTTATTATATAAAATGAATTTGTCCCCAAATTTAGACTAATGGTTTGAAATATACTAATATTTAACATCATTAAAATATGTTTGTCTAATATTTTTTGGAGAATCACCATATTTTGTAACGACTCTTTCTTCAGTGTAATACTTAATATATTTTTTGATTTTATGCTTTAATTGATTAAGAGATTTATATTCAAATTAGTGACCATAAAACCTATCAAGGAAATTTTCTGTCAGAGAATTATCTAAACAATTTCCTTTTCTAGACATTGATTGAATTATTTCATGTTCTTTTAATAGTTTTTGATATACTTTCATTTAATAATTATAACTTTGATAACAGTAAAGTATTGTTACTTTAGGGGGCTAATATTTTTTAGGTATTCATTCTATGCTTTTGTTTGTTCAAGATCTTCTAGAAGTTTTTTAATAACTTTTCATTATGATTCTTATATGCTTTTCTGGATTATGTGTTAGTAATCACATCTTCTTTACTTTTTCGATATTTCTCATTCAATTTCCAAAGATTTTTAATTTGTAAGTATTAACTCGATTGCTTTTTGATAATATGATTTCTTATTTGCAATAACATCATAAACCTCTTAAAGTTTCATTTTACGAGAATACTTTCGTCTTTTCATATTAAAAGCTCCCTTATTATTGTACCTGTTTTTGGTCCAATTTTTGGGAGCAAGTGCATAAAGATTGGTGCCGACTAGAGGATTTGAACCCCCGACCCACTGATTACGATTCAGTTGCTCTACCAGCTAAGCTAAGTCGGCATATTAAATATTATATTATGCATAGAATTTATTTTAAAGTATTAAAGAAAAAACAGAAAACAAAAGAAATATTCATCACTATATTAAAGTTTATGTAAAGGCTATTAAAAGAATTATTAAAATAGTAATCTTTTAAGTATTGTTAGATTTTATATTCTAGATAATAAATCTA
>CANQDY010000085.1 GCA_947593895.1 uncultured Bacilli bacterium | reverse complement strand
AAATTAAAACTAATCCACTTGGTCACGCATATGGAGAATGGGAAATTGTAGAAGAACCAACATTAACAGATAAAGGATCTGCAAAAAGAGTATGTAACAATGATAAATCACATGTTGATACAGTAGTATTGCCTGAGTTATCAGATGCAAGTGTATGGGAAATGACAGAAGAAATTTCACCTAAATGTGATGAATCAGGAAGTGTAACATATACATCAGAATATGGTGAAGTTGTAATTACAACCGACCCTGTTGGTCATACAATGGATGAATATGGTATTGTTAAAAATGATGATGAAAATGTTTATGAATTACATTCAAAATGTAGTGTTTGTGGAGATGTTGACGATCATGTAATTACATCAAAAGAAATACCTGCAGTTTCTACTGCTACATATGATGTTAACTTGCAAGCAAATGGAACGGGAAAAAGTTCAAACCCATTTGATGGTGATGAATATCCATTTACTCAAGCTGGCAATGTCTTTACTAGCTCAAATAAAGGAATAGATAGGAGCCATGCAAACATGACTCTTACAGTAAAAACTAGTGGTGTGCTTCAAATTAATTATAAAGTATCTTCAGAAGGTAGTACTTACGATTATTTATCAATTTATAAAAATAGTGTGGCTGTTGTAGAAAGACAAGGAGGCACCACATTAATTGATAAAGATATTACTATTGATGTTGTTGAAGGTGATGTTATTACCTTTGTCTATCGTAAAGATAGTGGTACAGGAAAAGAAATGGATTCGGCAATAATTACTGTTGCACCAGTCAAAAATAAAACAAATGTTTTGTCATACGATACTAATGGTGGAAGTAGTCTGAATTCAGATATTATTTTAAATGGATATGTTAGTTTAGAAACTCCTACAAAAGAAGGATATTACTTTATTGGTTGGTACACTGATGAAACTTTTAGTGAAGATTCTAAAGTAACTGAATTAACTTCATTTACAACTGATACTACTGTTTATGCTAAATGGTTAGCAGAGGAAGATGCATGTATTTTATATGGTGCTCATTATGGTATTGATGTATACGGAGCGAATACAAATATTTCTACAGCATCTAGTGAAAACATTAAATTAGAAGTTGATGTTTTAGGAAATTATGTTGCAGGATATGATTATTTTAACAAATCAAATGGTACATTTACTTATAACGAAGCAAAAGGTACATTTGAAAATGCTGATGGAATAGTTGCTTATTATGATGCTGCATCAGGCTTACTTGTAATGCCTCACACTCAAGAGCTAACTACTAGTTCGCATTATTCAATTTATGTTCTTGGTAGCTCAGATAGAATCTATCAAAGTGTAATTAGTGGTAATAACTTTGATGCTGGTGCATATCGTTTTGTTACAGTTACAGTTAATGATGTTTCAACTAATATATTTATTGAATCTTTAACTGGCAAAGTAACATTTGGGGTTAATGCATATGACTTAGATAATAACCTAATTGAAACTGGTGATATTACTAATCAACTTGCCGTTGTTATTAAGAAAGATAAAGAAATAATCAGAGCATTTGGTTACGATGGCACAAATTATGTTACTACGGATGAAAAAGTAGGTGTGTATACAGTTGAAGGATCAGAATATAAACTCTATGTTTCTGGTGCTGGAAAGTTAATTTACACTGGTTATAGTGAAACAGAAAAACTCACATATACAGTAGTAGATGGAGTAGATGGTTTAGTACTAAATGCATATCAGGTTAGTTCTTGTAACTATGATTTTACTTTAGATTTAGTACAACGCAAAGTAACTGTAACTGAAAATAAATACTTCGTTAAATATGAATTTAATGGCCATGGTGAAGATACAACTGGTTTAGTTGATATTGTATGGAAAGAATCATGGTTGTATAATCCATCTAAACCAGCATATAATTCATATGTTGGAGATGAAGAAAATGGCTATTATGTATTTAAAGGTTGGTTCGTTGATGAAGATTTAACCGAAGCATATACACAAAAGAAAATAACTGAAAACATCACTTTATACGCAAATTGGGTTGTTGGTCATTCTGTCAAATTCGATACTAAAGGTGGAAACGACATTGATATGAGCGTTATTGCTGATGGAGAAAGTATTACATTACCTACACCTACTAGAGATGGATATATCTTTACCGGTTGGAAATGTAATGGCGTTGACTTTACAAATGAAAGTGAAGTAACTGAAAATATTACATTAGAGGCGCAATGGAAGGATGCTCCATATTATGTCGGAACATTCAAAGGCTTTAACTCTGACCATTCTAACTTTGGTTTAGCCTCATCAAGTCCAAATAGTCTTTATAACTTTATAATTCATCCTGATGGAAGGGTTACAGACAAAGTAACAACTAAGTGGTCTGAAGATAATTATAATGCAGAAGATTCAAAACTTAGATTAGATAATAATCAAAATCTTTATGTCAAACAGACCAAAAATGGAATTGTATTTGCAATAGCGAAATATGGTAGTTCTTTAGATTTCGATTCAATGTCTTGGGATGACTTTGCATTTTATGTAAAAGTTGAAGGTGATTTAACTCCTTCATTTAAAACAATTTATTGGAACGATGGTCATAACAAAATTACTGAAATTACTCTTGGAGAAAAAGTTGCATATGTTTATACTGATGGTAGAAATAAAGTTGTCTATGCTGATGTAACATTTTACGATTTCTCTGATAGCCCAATTGAATTTAGCGATATCTATAGTTCTACTTCAAAGAAATTAACAAGTGAATTAGTAATTAAAACCGATGATATAGTTGTTGCAAAACTTAAAGCAACAAATAGTGATGATACTAGATATGGATATATATTTAATGATGGTAAAGAAGGTACATACACTGGTTCAATTAATGGAGTAGAATCAACTGTTGTATTAGATGGTTATGGAAACGCAACAATTACTCGTGATTCAAGTGAAGGAGAAAATTGTACTTATAGTTTTGAAAAAGATACAACACTAGTGTTAAATATTAATGGTAAAGATATTAAATTTACTGTTGAAGATAAAACTTTGACTCAAGTATTAGATGGAATGGAAGGAACATACCATAACGGTGGTGATACATTAGTTTTAACTGGTTATGGAGTATGTACATTTAATGAAAATAGTGGTACATACACTTTAAGTGGTTCATTAATAAAAGTTACAATTGAAGAAGTTACAACCACTTATACAATTGATAAAGAAGCATGGACATTTGCTGTTGCTAATTTATCTAAATTTGCCGGTTATACATTTACAGGCCAATACAATGATGATTATAATGGAATATGCTCTCTTAAAATTGTATTTGAAGAAGATGCAGAAATTATAGGTACAATCTATTCATCGGGTGAAACATATTATTTCAATTTCACAGGTGAATTTGATGAATCTTCAAATGTGCTAGTTTTAACAATCACTAAAACAAATACTGGTGACAAAGTTGGAAAAACTGTAAAATTGTTATTATCTGGAAATACATTGACTGTTACTGAATGTGAATTTGCAACAAATGTTTATACATTTGCTAATGATGGATCAGTTAGTTGCGAAGAATTTGTAGCCTAAAACAATCTAACAATTGATTATTAAGAAGGAGATAAAACTCCTTCTTTTTTTGTTAATTAGGAAATTGATTTAAAAGTTAAAAGTAAAAATATTCATTACAATTAATATAGTAACAAACTTATTTGGTATATGTTTATTTTTAGATTTAGATTAACAAGTTTATCAAAATAGTAGATTGTTTGTAGTAATTTGGATCAGATATTGCTATAATTTAATAAATTTTGTATCTTAGATACAAAGATTTGGAGTTAAAGTATGAAAAGAAAAGTAATTATCATTGGCGTATTATCTATATTTGCTCTTATTGGTTGTAAGTCAAAAATAAATTCAAGCAGTGAGGTAATTGATTCTTCTTCACCAATTTTATCATCAACAGTGACTAGTTCTAGTTTTACAGAAACTTCAACTTTGGAAAGTACATCAAGTTTAGTTAGTTCTGATGTTTCATCTAGTAAATCATCAAACGATGACTTTTCAAGTGAGGCAACTAGTGACACAACCAGTGATACAACCAGTACAATTTCTTCGAGTGATGATGGAATTATTCATTTAACAAATGTGCGTTTTATTTTAAAAACTATTGATTTACAAATTAATCAAGAATCTCAATTAACTTGGAAATATTATCCAAGTGATGCAACAATTAAAGATGTAAGTTTTGATGTAAGTGATAGTACTATTTGTTCTGTTAGTAGTAGTGGTATGGTTAAAGGATTAAAACTTGGAACAACAATAGTAACAATTACTTCGGAAGATGGCAATTTTAAAGATACTGCAACAATTAATGTTAAAGGAGAGGATGCTGAGTCTATTCAATTAGTGGTTCCGGAAAATACATTAAAAAGTGAAGATACTTACCTTATTCAAGTTGGTTCATCAATTCAATTATCGACAATTTTAAATCCAAGCGATGCAGTGAATCGGGTTTCTTATGTAGCCTATGATAGAAGTAATCAATCAGCTGATGATTACGTGTCAATTGATGAAAATGGTTTAATGACTGCATTAAAGCCAATTATGAATATTACAATATCTGCTGTTACTGATAACAATAAAATAAGCAGTGTAAAGTTTTCTTCTTTAACTAAGCAAAAGTATTCATGTGAATATATCAGACAAAGGATTTCTTCATCTCTTGCTCTTGAAAGTGAATGTGTTGTCAGTGCAACCTTAGAAGAAAGAAATAAGAAAAATAGCGATTATACCTATATCGATGAATTTAAAATATATGAAAATGGTATTAGTAAAATCAGAACAACAATGGATAATGATAATATTGACAAAACTTCTAGTATTAAAAATGGTTATATCGGAATTAAAAACGATAAATTTTATACATTAGTCTGTGATACAAATAATAATTATGATGTAATGTCAACCGAGTGTTTGGAAATTGGTGATGGAGAGGATCAAATTACAAGAGAAGAAGCAGAACTTAGGAGTTCGGTTATATCAACTATAACATCATTTGGTTCCTCAAGTATTCTCTTAGATAAAGTTGTTGATTCATTGACATATTTTAATACAACTCAACAATGGATTGATTTCAACTTTGAAGAAAATGATAATCAAATTAAAATGTCTGGATCTTTTGAAAAATTATCTAATTACTATTTAATAAAGAATTTATATTATAAACTTGATTTAACAATAAATCTGAATAGTTTGGGAATGGTTACTTTTTATCAATTTGTAAGTAATGCTTATGACTCAAGTAGTTATAATTTTGATACTCATACTTTATTAAGCGATAAACCAACAGAAATTTATTCATTAAAATTAAATCAAGAAAGTGGAATTAGAACTATATGTAATGACTTTGTAGTATCACCAGAACAATGTTATTTTACCAGTTTTGATGTTAACACCTATGCTTATACAGAGGATGAATTGTCT
>CANQDY010000084.1 GCA_947593895.1 uncultured Bacilli bacterium | reverse complement strand
TTCAGTTTTTTTACTACATTTTTTATTCTTTCAATTTTCTTTCTTTGTTTGTTGCACTTGCTTTTATAATTAACCTTTTTTCATCAACTTCATTTCAATATTATTCGGTTATTAACCTAAAAAGTTAATTTTATAAAATTAAAAACATTTTTATTTCAAGAATAAATTTTTATTATTTTACCAAACTTACATTAGGTGAAAATTATGAAACGAAAATTTTTTAAATGTTTAATCTTTGTAATTATTCTATTATTTGTCGGATATTTTTTTGTTCTAATTCTCTTTCCTGAGGTATATCTTAATCATCTTTATCAGGTAATGATATACGACCACGAAAACAATATTGCATATTCATTAATTCAATCAACAATCACCGACTATACAAAAATTGATGAAATTAGTGATGAATTTAAAACCACAATAGTCACCATTGAAGATAAAAGATTTTATTCACACAATGGATTAGATTACTCAAGAATATTTAAAAGTTTAATAACAAACGCAAAAAATAATCAAATCACTCAAGGAGGTTCAACAATAACTCAGCAATTAGCAAGAATATCTTATTTAGATAATTCAAAAACTTATATTAGAAAAATAAAAGAAGCATTGTATGCTAAAAAAATTGAACAAAAATACACTAAGGATAAAATTCTTGAGATGTATATTAACAATTGTTATTTCGCACATAATCTTTATGGGATTAGAAGCGCAAGCGAATATTATTTTAATAAACTACCTTCCCAACTCAATTATAGTGAATCCGCACTTTTAGTAGGAATAATTAACGCACCAAATATTTATGCCCCTGATATTGATTATGAAAAGTCAATTCAAAAACAACAACAAATTTTACAAACTTTATATGAAAATAAAGTGTTTGATACAAAAACTTACTATGTAGAATTAAATCGTCCAATAAAATTAACTCTTAGCGATAAGAATGCTGATAATAATTTAATGTATTACCACGAAGGTATTACAAATCAATTAAAACAACTAAATCTAAATAAAAAGAAATACTTAAGACAGGGATTAATGATTAAGTCTTGCATTGATTGTGAAGTATATAATAAAGTGAATAAGATTGTTAAAAAATATCAAAATTTATCAAAGAACGATGAAATTGCTATCGTTGTTATGAAACCATATTCTTCTGAAGTATTAACACTTATCGGTGGTTTTGATTACAACAAATCTCAATATAATCGCGCTTTATATAGCAAAAGACAAATCGGTTCAACTATCAAGCCTTTTCTTTATTATTTAGGACTTGAAGAAGGTATGACACCATTAACCAAATTCACCAGTGAGCCAACAACATTTAATATCGAAGGAATCGGTATGTATTCTCCAAAAAATGCTGGTGATATTTACGCTAAAAGAAAGATTAATATGGTTGAAGCTATTTCATTGAGCGATAATATTTACGCTATGAAAACCACATTAATGATTGGTTCAAGTAAAATTCAAAATCTATTAGACAATTTTGGTATTGAATGTGGTAATGTTAATCCAACTATTGGTCTTGGCTCAATTTCTCTAACTCCTTTAGAATTAACCTCACTATATAATTGCTTGGCAAGTGAAGGAACATACTATTCTCCAAGTTTCATAAAACAAATCAATTTAAGCGATTCAACAATTTTAAAAAAAATTCCCGAAAAAAAGAAAAAAATTCTTAATAGCAATAATACAATCATTATCAATCATTTGTTAAAATCCCCATTTGATATTGCCTTATCAAGTTATACTTACCCATCTCTTGGCAATTATCAAACCAACAATACTTTTGGTGGAAAAACCGGATCAACCGATAGTACCAATTGGGTTATTGGTTTTAATCCAAAATATACCATTGGAGTTTATGTTGGAAATGATGATAACCAAAACATTCACGATACAAAACTAGCGAGAAAAATGTTTCAAGAAATTGCCAACTCCTTGACAGAACATCAAAAAGATTTATATTATCAAACTCCCGATTCTCTTAAATCGTTCACGCTTTATAATTCATTGATAAACAAAAAAAGTAAAGTCTATTATTATTGACTTTACTTCATATATGATTTTTTTAGCAATGTTAAATAACAACTAACTTCTTTTCTATTCTTTAAAATTAATACTTTATTGCTATATTGCTGAATTACCTTATAATAACGGTTCTTTCTATGCTTTGTTCTTCCAGCATGAAGAATCCACCATTGAAAATCTAATGAGAACTTCTCTTTGCAGTTTTCTGGTGCAGATTCTCGATGCTTATTTCGATAAATTATTGCCCTTTTTAATGCAGAAAAATAGCAAGTGAAGCGATTAAAATTTAAGAAAATAATCAAGTCAGCCTCATCCATTCTTTGTTTATGATAGATATGGGTATAGTTACCATCTATTACCCAATTATTTGGATTTTTATTAATAAATTCTTTGAATGCTTCTTTTCTTTTTTCATCTTCTTTTTCCACCCAATTTGTATAAAACGATATTTTATCCATATGTAAAAGTGGAATTTTATAAATACTTGAAAGTTCACTAGCTAAAGTAGATTTACCACTTCCCGAATAACCAATAATTGCAATTTTCATAATTTCTACCAATCAAATAAGGAAATTTGGTCTGACTCAGGAAGTCCGGTAAGAACTTTAAATTTTTTTAGAGTTTCAATATGCTGTTGAGAAAGTCTTGTTCTACTTTGTAAATCTTCAATCGAATAAAATGGGTGTTTATTTCTAGCCTCAACAACAGTTTCTGCCACTGCTTCACCAAGTCCATCAAGAACATCAAAAGGAGGAATAATTGAATTGTTTTCCTTATCTACAATCCAATAACGACTAATCGATTTATCAAGATTAATCATAGAGATATTATATCCTCTTTCTACCATTTCTAAAGCTATACACAAACATTTCTCAATTTCATCTTCTTTTGGTGAAAGTTTTTTTAAAGAATTCTTAATCTGTTTTAATTCTTGAAGTCTTCTAATAATTGCCTCTTCACCTTGTGACATAACATTGATATCGAATTGATGAACGCGCGTAGAAAAATAAGTTGCATAATATTCAAGAGGACAATAAACTTTATACCAAGCAACACGACATGCCATCATAACATAAGCAACGGCGTGAGCTTTTGGAAATAAATATTTAATTTTATTACACGCTTCAATATAGTATTCTGGAATTTTATGTTCCCGAAGTAAACTTTCATCTTCTGGTTTTAATCGACGTCCTTTTCTAACATCTTCCATAATTTTGAAGGCTTTTGATGGTTCAATACCTTGGCTTGAAAGCCAAACCATAATGTCATCACGACATCCAATAACTTCTTGTAGAGTACAAATACCATTATTAATTAAATCCTCAGCATTTCCCTTCCAAACATCGGTACCATGAGATAAACCGGATATGATTAATAAATCTGCAAAAGTAGTAGGGTTAGTTTCAATAAGCATTTGACGAGATAAATTTGTCCCAAACTCTGGAAGACCTAACGCTCCAGTCTTTTCCTCTAAATAATTAGAATGACGCTTTAAAGCTTTATCACTGCTAAATAATGAAATAACATTCTTATCATCAAGTGGGATATCCTCTGGTTTAATTTTTGTTAAATCACCAAGCATTTTCAAAGCGGTTGGATCAACATGGCCAAGTAAGTCAAGTTTTAAAACATTATCATGAATCTTATGAAAGTCAAAGTGCGTAGTTTTCCATACCGAATTAACATCATCTGCAGGATATTGAATTGGAGTAAAATCATATACATCCATATCATCAGGAATAACAATAATTCCTCCTGGATGCTGACCCGTAGTTCTTTTAACATCTTGACAATGAATGGCCAGACGAGTTTTCTCGGCATTTTTAATTGTCGAAGGATCAATACCTAAACATTCATAGTATCCAAGCGCATAACCATATGCAGTTTTTTCTGCAACTGTTTCAATTGTTCCAGCTCGATAAACATTATGTTCACCAAGTAAAACCTTAGTCATATTATGAGCAACTGCTTGATAATCACCCGAGAAGTTTAAATCAATATCTGGAACTTTTTCAGCATGAAAACCAAGAAAAGTTGCAAATGGAATATTTTGACCATCCTTAACCATTTTGAATCCACAATGTGGGCAAACACGATCTGGTAAATCATAACCGGAACGATATTTTTTCGTATCAATATTCCAAATTGAATGCTTACATTTTGGACAACGATAATGAGGTTGTAAAGCATTAACCTCCGTAATATTAGACATAAAAGCAACAAGAGATGATCCTACACTACCACGAGAACCAACCATAAATCCATCTTTGTGAGATTGTTCTACAATACAATGAGCAATCCAATATTGTACCGAATAGCCATATTTAGTAATTCCATCAAGTTCGGCTTTTAAACGATCATCAACAATTTTTGGCAAAGGATTGCCATAAAGTTCTTCTGCGGTTTTGTAGCATAAACTAATTAAGTTATTTTCACAGTTATTAATGTGTGGAGGATATAATCGATCTTTTACGGGATAAATATAATCTAATTGTGACGCAATAAAATTTGTATTATCAATAACGATTTTTTTAGCGATATCTGCGCCTAAAAATCCAAAACATTTAAGCATTTCATCAGTAGTTCTATAGTGTTGGTCTGGATTTTCAAAATAAAATTTATCTCTTCGATGAGGATTTAATGGGTGACGCCCTCCTCCAACAGCTTTGGCAAATACATAAACATCACGATAAATTTTATCTTCTGGAGATAAGTAATGACAATCTCCCGTAGCAACGCAGATTTTATTTGCCTTTTTTGATGCATCATAAATGTCACTTAATATTCTCTTGAGTTGATTTTCATCACTGATTTGACCCATATTAATTAAATATACATAATTTTCTGGCGGTTGAATTTCAATATAATCATAGAATTTCATTACATCTAATAATACAGACTCGCCTCTGGTTAAGGCGGTTTGGAAGACTTCACCATTAAAACAAGCGGAACCAATTAATAAATTATCTCGATATTTAATTAACTCTCTTCTTGGAATTCTAGTCCCACCAGCAAAATAATCAATGCATGACAATGATACTAATTTAAATAAATCTTTTAATCCTTGAGCATTTTTGGCAAAAACAATAACATGGCTTGAACGAAGATTTTTTAGCATTCTCTCATTAGTTAAATAGGCTAAATCTTTATGCCTGATATGTAAATTATCCTTTGTTAAAATTGCAAGCATTGATTGCCAGGCATCATGTAAAACCTGAGCATCGTAATCCGCTCTATGGGCGACATTCTCATCATAATTAACTTCAAATTGACGACATAATGTTCCTAATGTATGTGACTTATTATCTGGAAACATATATCGTGATAAAGATAATGTATCAATAACTGGATTAGTAATTTTCTGTCCGCCATTATTCAGAAAAGCCTCATTTAAAAAACCAATATCAAAACTGGCATTATGAGCTGCTACAATACTCCCATCGATAAATTCCAGTAGCTCGGTAA
>CANQDY010000083.1 GCA_947593895.1 uncultured Bacilli bacterium | reverse complement strand
TTTTTAGGCGCTGGAACTATATTAGTTACATCTAGAAGTCAAGTTAAAGGCTTAACAACTGCCGCTGGATTATGGGCCTCAGCTTGTTTAGGTTTAACAATTGGTGTTGGTTTTTATACTGCCTCAATTATTGGCTTTGTATTAATTGGTTTAGCGATTTTCTTTATGCCAAAACTAGAAGGGTTCTTTACTAAAAAATCAGGTTGTTATGAATTGCATATCGAATTTGAAGAAAGAGAAAATCTTAAAGAATTTGTTAGCTTAATTCGTGGTAAAGGATTGAAAATTATATCTGTTGAACATAACTCAGCTTATTCAAATACTGGATTAAGTGTCTATACTATTATGATTGCAAATAAAGGAAAGAAAGAATATCAAAACCATGATGTTGTGATTAAAATGATTAAAGATCTTCCATATGTTGAATTTGTTGAGGAGTTGCTATAGAAATGATTGAATTGCGAAAGCTAACCAAATTGTACAATACCAATGGATCTATAGCTGTTGGTGTTCAAGACATTGATTTAAAGTTGGATTTAAATGAAGTTGTAGTTATTGTCGGTGACTCTGGAGCGGGAAAAACCACATTAATGAATGTGATTTCTGGAGTAGATACATATGAAGAAGGTGAAATGTTAATTGATGGTAAATCAACTAGTGATTTTTCTAACGAAGATTTTGATAATTATCGTAATAACAATGTAGGATTTATTTTTCAAAACTATAATCTTATCGAAAATTATTCAGTTTTATATAATGTTATGATTCCTCTTTTAGCCAAAGGAATTTCTTATTCGGAAAGTAAGAAAAGAGCTAAAGAATTAATTGCCGAAGTAGGTTTAACTCATCGAATTAAAACTAGAGCAAATAAACTAAGTGGAGGAGAAAAACAACGTACTGTAATTGCTCGTGCCCTTGCTACCGATTCAAAAATTCTTGCATGTGATGAACCAACTGGAAACCTTGACTCTGACACGAGTCGACAAATTATTGAATTAATTGGTAAATTATGTAATGGCAAATTAGTTTTAATTGTCACGCATGATTATGATTCTTTTAAAGATATCGCTACTAGAAAAATTACCATGAGAGATGGTCATATTATTGAAGATGTAGTGTTAAAACAAATTGAAAAAAAAGAAGATGGTGAAATTTCTTTAAAAAGCGATAAAAAAATTAATTTAAAAACTTCCTTATTAATAAGTGGAAATAATATTATTACATCACCAAAAAGAACAATTTTTTCTTCATTAGTTTTATTTGTTCAATTTTTTATTATCTCATTTTTAGTCATAACTATTTTAGGAGCAGATGTATCATATTCTAATACAATTAGTACTAATTCTGATTATTGGTTTACTGATGCATATATTAACTATATTTATCCTACTGAAAATCAAGATGTATATGATTATAAAGATTCTTATAAAAATAGCAGATTTTACTTAAACTTATGTGATTTTTTTGATAGTAGGATTAGTCTTAGTAGAGAACATGATATTAAAGATGAAGAGGATAATGAATTTTCTTATTGTATTTCCCATTCTTTTTTTATTAAACCATACTTAGAAAATGAAGAGCACAAGTTTGTAGAAGGTGGTCCAATTGAAAAAGAAAATGAAATCATCATTTCATCAACATCAAATTATCCATTTGAAAGGTTCTTAAAGTATTATGTCAATATTACTGTTGAACCAAATTTTGATCCATTTATTCAATCTGATGAATATTTAACCATAAATGAACCTTTTAAAGTAAAAGGATTTGTGGAGGATGACAGAAGTATTATCTATGTTCATGAAAATCAGCTCAAAGAAATTTGTGAAAAGTATAACGAAAGATATAGCGAACTATATTTTAAAAAAATTCTTAGAAAAGATGGCCCAAATTCAACAAGTAATGTTCTTTCAACAAATATTAAAGCTTCAAAAAATACGCTGGTAAATTATTATTTAATTTCCGAAGCTAAAAATAATTCTATGCTATTTACTGATAATATTGATTTCAAAGACAATACAATATATATAGATTCAAGTATTAAGGTGGAAGATTTTTATCTTAAAGTATTCAATCATAAATTTGATTTATCCAATTATCAAATTGATAATAGTCATAATTTAAAGTTAGATAAAACATATTATTTCTATTTTCCAGATGAAATATATAACGATTATAAAGAAACGGATAGTTGCTATGTTTGCTATAATTCAAATATATCAGATGCAGAAAAAATGTATTCTGAATTCAATAAGAACTTGCTTCATACAGAAAAAACCACCAATAAATATTCCGATGAGGTAATTGTTTATAGTGGGTCGCTTATTCTTACTTTATTATTGACATTTGTTCTTTTGTTAGTCCTTTTAGCGGTAATTGCAATTGGTCAAGTGATTTTAAGATTAATTTATGGTAGCAAAAAGAATAACTATGTTATTTATAAAACAATTGGTTTTAATGAAAGAAAGATTAAAGTGATCGATTATATAGAAATAATTATCATGTCATTAGTTGTTTACATTATTAATATTATTGTGGTTTATTTTATTGTACTAAGACAGAAAGAAGTAAACATGATTCGTGCATTTAATAATCCATTATTTTATATAATAACATTTGTTTTAGTGATGTTTGTAGCAATTAATTTTATTAGAAAATTCCAAAATAGAGTATTTAATAAGTCAATTGCATCGACCTTGAAAGCGGGTGATTACCTTGATTAAGATTGAAAATATTACTAAATCTTATAGTAAAAACGAAGATGAAAAGATCCTTAAAGGAATTAGCATTAATTTTGGTGAAAAAGGATTTGTAACAATTTTAGGTAAATCAGGATCAGGAAAAACCACTTTACTAAATATAATTGGTGGACTTGATAAAGGTAAAGGTACAATATATTATGATGAAACAAAGATAAGTAAGTATAACTCTAAAATTATTGATCTTTATCGTAGTAAACATATTGGTTATGTTTTCCAAAATTATTTATTAATGCAAGATTTATCGGTTTATGAAAATATCGATGTTGCTTTGTCTTTATCAGGAATTAATAATAAAGATGAACGCAAAAAAAGAATTGATAAATGTTTAAAAGCTGTTGGAATGGAACGTTATAAAAGAAGAGTTAGCTCAGCATTATCCGGTGGTCAACAACAAAGAGTAGCCATTGCCAGAGCATTATCAAAAAATACTGATGTTTTGATTTGTGATGAACCAACTGGAAATTTAGATTCAATTAATTCTAAAGCAATTATGAATATTTTAAAAGGAATATCCAAACATCGTTTAGTAATACTAGTAACACATAATGAAGATTTAGCTTATCAGTATTCTGATCGAATCATTCATCTTGTCGATGGAAAAGTTGAGGCAGATAAAGACAATGTTTCTTTAATTAATGTTGATCAAAACTATGTTATTGATAAATCAAAGTTACAAAAAGAGCAAATTGGTAGTAATAAAATAAATGTTGAGGTATATTCTGATCAAAATGTAAAAGATATAAAGCTTTCAATTATTTCTTACGAAAATAAGTTAAGAATTGTTATTGAATCAGGTCAAACTATGCTTGATGAACGTTATAAGGTTGTAGAAAATATTACTGAGAAACAAGATGATAGTGATATTGATATTAGCTTTGATGAAAATTTTGATAATCGAAAAGAAAAAACTAAAATTTGGAATAAGATTAAAAAATCTTTTTTACGAGTAACAAATGTTAAAAAAGGGAAAAGAGCCTTATATTATGGATTTTTTGTGTTTGGAATTTTAATAAATTTAATGCTTTATTTGTTTCAAACAGCATTTAACCTTAATCAAACTATGAATCCCAAAAATTCTTACGATAATCAAATTGTTTTATTAGAAGATGAAAAAAGTTCTTCGTCTAGTTCTTATTTTGAAAAACAAGATGTAATGAATTGGCTTAAGAATTCTGATTCAGGAATTGATGGTGTTGAGCCAATTTATGTTTATTTTTATACGCTAAGCGATTCATTTGTTCATGATAAGATTCCTTTAGGCAGACCAGGAAATTCATACATGAATTTAACTAATGATGGAAAAGTTGATATAATTTATCAAAGTCAATACGAGAAATATTATAAAGATGTTAAACACGGTCATTTACCTCAAAAAGAAAATGAAGTGATAGTATCTTCAAAAATTATCGATTTATTTTCTGTAAAGTATTTGTCTAACTACGATTTAATTGATTATGATGATTTTATTAATTGTTATTTTGATTTTGGCTCTCACTATGAAAAATATTATATTTCTGGAATAGTTGATTCAAATTTGAAATTTATTGGTTGTTCTGATTTAAATTATTTAGAATTTGTTAATGCCTCTGTTGATAGTCTTAAAGGAGATTATTATATTAATCCATATTCAAAAATGCTTTCCAGCACTTTAAAAATGATTAAAGAGGAATATGTAAAAGAACATGAATTTAATATTATAAATATCGATAATATTAATAGTCCTAATATTTCAACAAAATGTAATGTTTACATGACCAAAAAATTTTATTATGATTATAACTCATCTTATCACCAAATTCCGAATTTAAATTATCGTGGAATTGTTGATAGTAAAGAAAGTGCTTTAATTTTTGAAACTGAACAAGATTATAAATTATTTCTTGATTTGTTTTACTTAAATGATGATTTTAAAAATTATTCTAAAGGTAGTTTTTACATTAAATCGATTGACCTATTAGATAAAGATAAAATTCATTATATCGATAATAATCGTATCTTTAACTTTGATGATATTATTATTTCAAAAACCATTTACAACAATAAGCAAAATTTTACTTTTGGAAATGTAGTTGGATATTTTGATGATGACGGTTATAATGTTGGAGATTTGTATGCATCAAATTTATTTGGAGAAACGCTTATTAAAATTCCAGATGAGTTCCCTACTTTGGAAATAAATATTAGCTTTTTGTCAAATGATTTACCAAGTGCAACAACTTATTTTAAAGACTATGGTTTAATTGTGATGAAAAAAAATGCATATGCTGATGTAAATAGCGATAGTGTAATTTATCCAATATACTTTGTTCTCATCGGCATTATTATTGCTTTAAGTGGCTTGTTTATCTATTTGATGAATCGTTCTAAGATGATTAAGAATATTTATACAATTGGTGTATTTAGAAGTATCGGAGTTAAAAAGAGTATAATTTATCGAGTATTCATTCTTGATTCGATATTAATAACTACTCTCACAATGGCATTTGGTTTTACATTTATTTCACTTATCATTCTATATCTAAGTAAAATATTTTTAATTGAATATTTATCTTGGTGGCTCTTCTTGATTGGTATAATTGGTATATATGGAGTAAATATATTCTCAAGTTTATTACCTTTGATTCTATTGTTAAGAAAAACACCAAGAGAAATTACCATTAAATATGATATTTAGTAAATAAGTAAATTAAAAAGTTGGTGTCCACTTTTTTATGCGATGATATTAATATAATAATCTATTTCAATTAAAGATAGTCACTGATAGTTGTAATAAAT
>CANQDY010000082.1 GCA_947593895.1 uncultured Bacilli bacterium | reverse complement strand
CTATCATCAAGTTCTTTTTGTTGTGACTAATTATTATTTTTTTAGAATACTTAAATTTTTTCTTTAATAGTTAGTCTATAAAATTTATGTAAATAATTTTTAAAGAATATATTAATATATTCTCTAAGTTTCTTTTATAATTTAGCAAATAAAAATGATTCTGTAAAGCCTTATCCCAACAAAATTCGACAAATTAATTAATTTTTATCAATAAAATTTTAAAATTAATTTTTTATAAAAAATATAACTTGTTGCAGAGTTGTTGCACTAAAGTTGCGTACCTGTTGCACTTAATATGTTATATTAATGCAGTAAAATCGTATATTGTGTCAAAAGAGATTAAAAAACAAGGAAAGGAAGGCGATTTACATGGCTAACGATGATAAAAAAATCTTTGGTAAAATTGTAAATAACCAGTTTGTAAAAAAATTAAAAAATATTAAAAAGATGTTTAAATCAAATAATAAGAAAGTTCTTATCAGTGGAACTACCGCAATACTTGCTGTCGTTTTGTCAACTATATCATTTGCTTGGTATGAATCAAGAACTACTACCGATGGTATTCGTTTTCAAACTGGAAATATCCAAATATTCTCTGATACTTATAAGATTTCCGATCATATTTTAGTTGACGCTGAGCCAACATTTTCAGATGTTGATGATGGATCATTTTATATTAACGATTCAATTGTAAAAGGTGAATCCCACACCTTCTATTTTATCGTTACTAAAGCTGTCGAATCAATTGATGTTGATTTTGCACTCTCTTTCTATATTGATGGAAAAGATGAATCTCTAACTATTTTTGAAAATGACACCGCAACAGCAGGTGGTTATTCTTTTAGATTAGATGAAGTACCGATAACAACAATTCCTAATGCTTCTACTGATGAATTACGTAGACAAGTTGCAAAAGAATCTTTATCAACTTATTTAGGAGGAAATGATTATTCACTAAATCATATTGCCGCTAAATCATTATTGGATTTAGATCAAGATTCATTAAGAGGAAGACTTGGCGTTCAAGCTGATGCAACCAATACAATAAGAAACTCACGTATATTTGCGTTGCAATATTTTATTAATGACGAAGCAACTGCAATTTACGCTAATCGTGCAATTAAGATTCGTGGATCAGTTTTTGCTACTCAAGTAAATGCCTTAACCGATGAAGAAAGGCGTTCTAATACAATTATTGTTAATTCAAAAGATGAATTAGCCCAAGCTTTAAAAACATATTTACCAGGTGATACAATACGTATTGCTTCAAATGTTTCTTGGTCTGGAGATTTAATATTTAATAGACCAGTTAATTTAGAAGTAGCTTCTGCAAACTTAACTGTTGTTGGTAATATTATTTTTGAATTCTCATATTCATCACCATATTCAGTTAAAACAACTCAAAATGGTGTTATCCATGTAAGAAAAGCTGCCTCTGCAGTAGCATCTGGTAATTTTTATATTAATACTCCAAATGCTACTCCTATATTTGAAGGTCACCTTTCAGATATTAACTCTTTAGGTGATATCTATGTACAAAACCAATTCTTAGTTAATGTTTCATACAATAGAGGTATTACATTTAATAACATCGATATATTTAATACTGATAGTGAAGGTGAAATTCCTTCTGAAAACATTAGAAGAAAAGTAATTAACTCTTATGACAATACTAAATTTATTATTTCTCAACGTACTACATTACAATCAATTGCACCATATACAACCGCAAATCATAATGTTAATAAGATATATATCCAAAATGATGGTACTTTATCAACATTACAATTAACTGATATGGTTGAAGATGAAACGATTATCAATGAGCCATCTATAGTTATATATAATAATGGTGATATTATCGAAGGAAAAGTATATTTGCCATCTTGGGCAATTCCATATAGGGAAATTACATTTTCATCATATTTATCATTAATGGAATCACCATATTCACTAACTGAATCTGATGCAAAACAATTATATTCTAAGGTGGTTGCTTTCACCGGAAGTGCAACTAAACTTATCAGTGCAAGTAACATTGATCGTTTCATTAAATTGCATGATGTTACTGATGCATCTGATCCAAATTATGATGCATTTATCTCAGGATTATCTGCTGAAACTAAAGCATTATTTGTAAAACACTACTCAGGTAACACCTATATTGAAAAAGGTATTGGTGGATCTTCATTTGAAATTATAGGTCCAAATTCTACTGATGGAGTTCATTTTACTACAGATGATATTGTTGAAGTTCATTCTGATTCATTAGTTGAGATTGTTTCCGGTTCATTTGAAACACACGATTTATACCTTAAAGTGTCAGTTTATCCAGGAAATGACATACTTGATACAGTTCAAAAAGTATTAGAAAAATTCTATACAGAGGCTTATGAATTATCTAGTTTACCAAGTGAAGATAGAATAAATACTGGTATTGATTGGACAATAGGATTAGATATTGATGTCTATGGAAATATTGTTATTAAAGATTCTGATCAAACTTTCTTAAACAAATTTACTAATTTAAAATATTTAGATTTAAATGATACATCATATGAAGGTGATGCCATTTCAGATGGCGAATTTAACGCTTTAACAAAACTTGAAAAATTAAAATTACCACAATATGTCAAAACATTAGGTTCTAATTTTTGTAGCGCTACTTTAGTTGAAGAAATTTATATTCCTGAAACTGTTTCTTCTATTAGTAAATCTTCTTTTACCAATCTTAAATATATTCATTTATTAAATAAATTTACTACTTATTCTTCTAGTTTGCTAACTGTTGATGACAATGTTTTATTCTTAGTGGATGAAAACATTGTTGATAGTTATCGTGCTAATTATAATTCTCTTGATCAAAAGGCCAGATTCATTCCTGAATCTGAGCTGGATCAATCTGGTCTTTATTTCATCAGACGAAGTAACTTTGTTAATGAACTTGATTATGAAATTACCAAATTTCTTGGTGACTCTTTCACTGCCAGCAATATCGGCGAGGAAATTCATAATAAAGATGGTAAATTAATTAATGTTACTTCTTTCGGTGATTTCTCTTTCTTTAAAAAGGCATTTTTGAAGGTAGTTGAAGCAACTACACCGCTTGCAAAATATGTATTTAGTTCCAGCGTAACAAATATTGGCGACTACGCATTTTATAGCCAGAATATTGTTGAGAGTATTGATGTTTCAAAAACTTCTGAAATCACGATTGGAGAATATGCATTTTATAGTACTGATACAAGACTAAAATCAATAATCACATATAAAAATACTGATGGATTGTATGGACCAAGTAAAATCATTATAAAGGGAAGTGCTTTTTATAGTTCGCTATCTCTTACATCACTAGACTTTTCTAATGTCAGGTATTTAAGTATTGGTTCCGATGCATTTATGAATTGCTCAAACCTAGAAAATATAGTTTTTAGCAATGATAGCGGTAATTATGCAGAAATTTTGTATAGAGGATTTACTAATTGTTCAAAAATCAAAGAATTAAGTAGCGATTCAGTAAAATATTTAGGTCCTCTTGCTTTTAGCGGTATTACAGATTTGGAATATGTAAGTTTTCCATATTGTAATTATATTGAATCAGATTCAAGCAATAATTCTTATCCATTTCATAGTGCCCATAAATTGGTCTATCTTGAACTTGGGCCTTTATACAATGCTAGAAATGTTACACATCCTTCAATAAACAAGGAATTAAAGTATATCATAATAAATAATGGAACCGAAGAAGCTTTTGAAGGTAAAGATAACACATACATTGGAAATAATGTATTTAATAATACAGGAAAGGTTTTCTTAAGTCGGGCGGCATATAATTTCTATGGATCAGGTCGAATTTCAGGTGATAATTTCGTATTTATCACCGAAGAATTTACTCACTATAAACCTTATGGCACAACATTACTAGATGACATTGAAATTCCAGAGTACTTATATTCAATAAAAGATGGAAAAACGGCAGTAATCAAATTCTTTGGAACAATAAATCAAGAATATAGTGGATACTATTTCCCTCAATTTGAAGGAAATAGTGTAACTCATATCTCTTCTGGTGCATATTACCAAACAGATTTCAAAAATAATGATATTGTTTTCCCAAATACTATATCTTTTATTGGAAAATATGCTATTGCTTATACTAAAAACCTAACTACATTGAATATTGAAAATCATTATTCACTAAATGATTTAGTGATAAATGAATATGGTATTGTATATAATGAAGCATTAACATCATTAACAATAGACTATTCAAATGGTACAAACTCTATTTCAATTGGAAATTATGGTTTATCATATAATGATTATTTAACTAATGTAACAATTAATTTAAATAATTTCAGTGGCACTTTCACTACTGAATCATCATGCTTAACTAACAACATTCAATTAAGTGACTTATCAATTAATTTAAAAAGTTCCACTGGATCATTTACTCTAGGATCAAACACAGCATTAAATAGCTCATTAAAAACTATAAATATAAATATAACAAATAGCAGTTCAACAATTACATTTGGAGAAAATTGTTTTTCAAATAATAAAGAGCTGGTTAAAGTAAGTACTATCGACAACAATGTAAATGACCCAGCAAAAAGAAGTATCTGTGATATAACCTTAGGTAACCGATGTTTTTATGGTTGTTCATCAATAAAATATTTCTATTCAGAGAATGTTAAAAGTATTGGTACAGAAGCATTTTCAAATTGCACTAATCTCATAGCTTTGAGAGCTCCTAATTGCACTAATTTAGGATTTACAACTACATCATATACATTTTTAAATTGTAGTCAAATAGAACTAGTTGAATTCGGACCAGTAGAAAAATCAGGTATATTCTTTAGTTACAATCACTGGTTACCATCAATAAAACATTTCATTTTTAATCATGTCACAAGTTCAGATCAATTAACAACATCAGGTATTGGTAATAGTTACTCCGAAACCTATTATAATGGTGCAATTTTAAAAATTGTTACTTCCGATATTGGAGTACAGCACTTCATAAAAAAATTTAGACCAGATGAACATAATTATCTCAATACCCAAGAATATTCAGATATCTATATTCATGGTTGGGATCCGGATAATGAAAAATATGGTGATTACATCTACGCAGTTAATCCTAATACTAAAGAAAAAATGTTTGTTCGTGCTTTAAATGATGATGTATTTGAAAGAGATCATGAAAATAGATATATTGTTCCTTCTGAAGGTTATTCCGCTTATTCAAGTGTATTTAATGGTTATATATTTAATGATGAAAATCCAGTTATTTATATTAACAATGAAATTACTAATTATCAAAAATACTTCATTTATGAAACTAATGCTATTAGAGTCGATGTCAAACCATCTAATCTTACAGCAAGCATGAATTTTGATAAAAACTCTATAAGCAACAATAGTTATTTACAATCAATAAATTTTGATTTATCAAATTATCGTGGAAGTTTTATATCGGGAGATAATGCTTTTGATAATAATAAAGTTATTAGAAAATTAGATTTTAACTTTAATGGAAGTACCGGAGAAATAACTTTCGGATTAAATAATTTTATAAAC
>CANQDY010000081.1 GCA_947593895.1 uncultured Bacilli bacterium | reverse complement strand
ATCATCAAGTTCTTTTTGTTGTGACTAATTATTATTTTTTTAGAATACTTAAATTTTTTCTTTAATAGTTAGTCCCCTATTATTTAAAATAATAACACATAACAAAAGAATATTAAAGCAAAAAATGAAAGCACTTACATAAATATTTATGGTGATTGTAATATCGTGACATTGATTTAAAAATTTTATTTACAACAAAAATAAATTCAATATAATCTTATTTGAAAAACATTATTTTTTATGATAAAGTATATTATTGTTTAGGAGGATTATTATTTAGAAATGGATCACCCCAGTATTTTGATTATTTGCTTAGTAATTTTATTATTTCTTTCATCATTTTTTTCCGCAAGTGAAACGGCGTTTACATCATTCTCGGAAGTACGAATGAAAAAAATGGCTAAAACCCAAAAAATCGCAAAAATTGCATTAAATTTAAGAAATAATTATGATAAGTTTCTTACAACTGTCTTAATTGGAAATAACATTGTTAATATAGCAGGCACTACTTTAGCAACAATATTATTTATTGCTTTAGACTTTTCAACTGCAATTGGAACATTAATTGTTACAATTACTGTTTTAATTTTTGGTGAAATATTTCCAAAAACATTTGCAAAAATAGCGCCAGAAAATTTTGCTAAACTCAGTGCAATTCCTCTTTTTGTTTTATTTTATATCTTTTATCCTATTTCCTTGTTATTTGAATTAATCAAATCAGGATTAATGAAATTATTTGGTTTTAAAGAACAAGAAAAAATGACATCAGAAGAGTTTGAAATTCTCGTTAATGAAATTCACGAAGATGGTACATTGAATGAGATTGAACAAAAAATTATACTTAACACTTTAGAATATGGGGATTTACTTGTCAGCGATATTATGACAAAAGCAAAAAATATCAAATATGTCAAGGACTCGGATTCTCTTGATTCAATTCAAGAAATCTATGAAAAATATAATCATTCAAGAATACCAATTGCAAAAAATAATAATCTAAATTCTATATATGGAATTATTTATCAAAAAGAATTCTATGAAATGCTTTTAAATGACCAAACCGATTTAAAATCTATTATTATGGATCCGATATTTACTAAACCAAATATTAAAATTTCCCGTTTACTAAAAACTTTTCAAAAGGAAAAGAAACATATGGCAATTGTCAAAAACAAAAATGGAAAAGTTGTAGGTATTGTTACTATGGAAGATATCTTAGAAGAACTAGTTGGCGAAATTGAAGATGAATACGATGAAGAACGTGACATAGTCGATGAACAAAAAGAGAATGAATTAAAGAATTAATTTAATATCTGTCAAAGAACAGAGTATGTTAGTACTCGTTCTTTTTTTTATTTAAAAAGGACTATATCACATCTACATTTGATATAATCCTCTTTTATTTTATAAATTTATTTAATTTTTATAATTATTTTTCTTCTTTCTTTTCCGATTTTGGACAAAATTCTTTATGAGATAAATTTATTCTTCCTTTATCATCGATTTCAGTTACTCTTACTTTTAATGTTTGTCCAATTTTAACAACTTCTTTAGGATGATTAACTCTATCTAACGCTAATTGAGAAACGTGACACATACCATCAACATTTCCAAATAAGTTAACGAAGCAACCGAACGATTCAATTCTAATAACTTTTCCTTCATACACTTCGCCTACTTTTGCTTCGCGAACAATATCTTCAATCATCGATAAAGCTTTGTTAATTGGTTCACGATTCATATGATAGATTATTACTCTTCCATCATCCTCGATATCAATCTTAACATTATCACATTTTTCTATAATGTCATTAATGACCTTTCCTTGAGGACCAATAACATCCTTAATTTTATCAACTGGAATTTTTGTTTGGGCAAGTTTTGGAGCATATTTACCAACCTCTTTACGTGGTTCACTAATTGCACCTTTAATTACTTTCATAATTTCTGCACGTGCCTTATGAGCCTGGGATAATGCTTCTCTTAATATGTCTTTTGTAATACCTTTAATCTTTATATCCATTTGCAAAGCAGTAATACCTTCATCAGTACCAGCAACTTTGAAATCCATATCTCCATAGTGATCTTCCATGCCCTGAATATCGGTTAAAATAGTATATGGATGATTTTCATCAATAGGTCCTGAGGTAATTAGCCCCATAGCAATACCAGCAACTGGAGCCTTAATCGGTACACCTGCTGCCATAAGTGACATTGTAGATGCACAAATTGATGCTTGAGATGAAGATCCATTTGATTCAACAACCTCACTAACACAACGAATTGTATAAGGGAATTCCTCTTCAGAAGGAATAACATAACTTAATGCTCTTTCACCCAATGCGCCGTGACCAATTTCCCTTCTTCCTGGTGAACCCATACGACCAATTTCGCCAACTGAATAAGGTGGGAAATTATAGTGATGCATAAAGCGTTTGCTCTCTTCATCAGTTAAATTATCAATAATTTGTTCATCAGCAAGTGGTCCTAATGTAGTTACAGAAATAACTTGGGTTTGTCCTCTTGTAAACATTGCAGAACCATGTGTTCTAGCAAATAGATCAATTTGAGCATCAAGTGGACGAATTTCATCAATCTTTCTTCCATCCGGACGAACTTTATCAACAGTAATTAATCTTCTGACTTCATCAGCAACAATTTGTTCAAGAATGTCATTTACTTGCATCATTGTTGACTTACGTTCTTTATCATCTTTATATGTTTTTTCTTCATAAGAAGCACGAATTTCATTATCAATTTCATCAATTTTCGCATATCTTTCAAGTTTATCAATAATTGATACTGCATTAACTAAACGATCTTGTGCTCTACTTCTTACATCGTTTTCAATTTCTTCAGATACTTGATAAAGTGAAACAACTCTCTTTTCTTTACCAATTTCTGCAATAATTTCTTTTTCAAATTTACATAATTTCTTAATCGCCTCATGTCCAAACATAATTGCGTCAAGCATTTCTTCTTCACTTAATTCTTGAGCACCAGCTTCAACCATGTTAATTGCAGTTTCGGTACCCGCTACAGCTAAATTAAGGTCTGATTTGGTTTTTTGTTCAACAGTTGGGTTAATGACAAATTGTCCATCAACTCTTCCAACATATACGCCAGCAATTGGTCCATCAAATGGAATATCACTAATTCCTAAAGCTAATGAAGATCCAAACATTGCCGTCATTTCAGGTGTACAATCCAAATCAACTGACATAACTGTATTAACAATTTGGACTTCATTTCTAAATCCATCTGAGAACATAGGTCTAATTGGTCGATCAATTAATCTTGCAGTTAAAGTTGCGTGTTCACCTGGACGACCTTCTCTTCTTAAGAAACTTCCTGGAATTTTTCCGATTGCGTATTGTTTTTCTTCATATCCAACGGTAAGTGGAAAGAAATCTGCATCTTTTGGTTCGTCCGATGCACAGACTGTGGATAAAACCGCGGTATCGTTCAAACGAACTAAAACAGCACCATCTGCTTGTTTTGCAATTTCGCCTGCTTCAACGCTCAGTTTTTTTCCTTCAAAATCCAATTCAAAAACTTTTTTTGGCATTTATTTTCTCCTTTTTTTCAACAATCTTTATTTTACTCTGTAAAAAAATAAAAGTATACTTAAAAATTAAATTCGTCAAAAATAACTATAAAAACTATAAATTTTAATTTATGATAGTTTCATTTTAGTATCTAATTTTGATTCAACAAATTTTTAAAGGAAAAATAATTATTTCAAAAAGATTTAATTATTATAAGATTAATTCTAAAGAATTAACAAAGTTAGAAAAATTAAAAGTTTAATATAGTATTTTTGACTTTATTTTGTTAAAATCATTCTAGGTGATAAAAATGAAACATAAATTTGTGGGTATTGATTTAGGTTCGTCAAATTTAATTATTTACCTTCCAGGAAAAGGAATTATATACAATGAACCAAATATTGTTGCAGTTAATCAAATGAATAAGAAGGTTGTTGCAACTGGTTATTTAGCATTAAAGATTTTAGGAAAAGAGCCAGAAAGCGTCAGTGTGATTAAACCTGTTAATCGTGGTGTTATTAGCTCAATTAGTATGCAAACATTAATGATTGAAACTATCCTAAAAGAAAAAAAACATAAAAATTTGTTAAAAAACGCTAATTTAATTATTTCAGTTCCAAGCGAAATGGATGAGGTTAATATCCTTTCAGTAAAGAAAATAGCAAAGAATTTTGATGCAAAATCAATTACAATCAGAACACAATCATATTTGGCTTTACTTGGTTGTGAAAGTAGTGACACAAGTTCTCGTGGAAATCTTATAGTTACAATTGGTGGCGGATGTTCAGATATTTCTGTAACATCGGGAATTAAATTATTAATTTCTAGAACTTCTTCGTTCTGTGGTCATGACATTGATGTTGCAATTTCACGTCACTTAAGAAAAAAGCATCGTCTAATTATTGGTGAAAAAACCGCAGAATACATTAAAATGAAAATTGGTTCTTTAGAACAATTTCCTGAAAATCGTTTACTTGAAGTTTCGGGTCGTGATCTTGTTACCAGCCTTCCAAATTCGATTGTTATTGCAACAATGGAAATTAAGCAAGCAATTACACCAACTTTGACGCCATTAATTGAATCAATTACCGATTGTTTAGAAATTACCCCACCAGAGGTTGCTTCTGATATTATCGAATCAGGAATTATGATTTGTGGCGGATCAGCATTACTAGGTGGTATGAGAGAATATTTAGAAAGCAATTTAAATATTACAGTTAGAGTACTTGGTGATCCAACATATGCAGTAATTAATGGTATTAAAAATTTAATTCACCAAGGAATTTCAAAAAAATAAGTAACAAAAAAACTGTTGAAACATAACTTCTTATTGTTAGCAACAGTTTTTTTATATCTCTGTAAAAATAAATGGAATTTGAAACCCAACAATTTTGATTTTATAATTACAATTATTTTTAAATAATTTCTTTTACTCTTCTTACAACTTCATCAACATTAAATTTGTAATCGTTAATTACATCTTTTGCCGGTGCGGATTTACCAAAAGTATCAATTCCCATTACATGCCCGGCGAAACGATGCCACCCAAAACTCGATGCCATTTCAACAGCTATACGACGGTCATAGCTAGTATTTAGCACCATTTTAATATATGCTCCATCTTGCTTTAAAAATTCTTCTTGACAAGGCATAGACACAACTCTGACATCGATACCATCCATCAATAATTTTCTTTGTGCCTCAATACATAAGCTTACTTCGCTACCTGTCGCAATAAGAATTAATGAAGGTTGATCACCACGTTCTTTTGAAACAATATAGCCCCCTCTATTTACCTCTTCTTTTCTACTTCCCTCAAGTAAAGGAAGAACTTGTCTTGATAAAATAATACATGAAGGATGATCAACACTTAATAATGCATGACGATAACTCATTGCTAATTCATTCGCATCACATGGACGATAAACATAATTATTAGGAATACTTCTTAACATTGCAAGTTGTTCGATTGGTTGATGGGTTGGTCCATCTTCTCCAACCGCAATCGAATCATGTGAAAACAAATAAATTGCAGGTAAG
>CANQDY010000080.1 GCA_947593895.1 uncultured Bacilli bacterium | reverse complement strand
CATCAAGACCAAATTTTTTAATATTTTCAATATGTCTGGCTAAGTTTTTAATTCCTTCTTTTAATGCATCAATGCTTAATTCATCAATTTGCTCCAAAGGTTGACCACCATGAACTTTTAAAGCTCTAATGGTTGCAACAATAACAACAAGAGATGGAGTTAATCCTCCTTCTTGACATTTAATATCTAAGAATTTTTCCGCACCTAAATCACTTCCAAATCCCGCCTCAGTAACCACAATATCACCTAATTTTAGTCCCATTTTGGTTGCAATTAAAGAATTACATCCATGAGCAATATTAGCAAAAGGTCCACCGTGAATTAAACAAGGATTGTTTTCACTTGTTTGAACCAAATTTGGTTTAATCGCATCATACATTAATTTACATATAGCTCTAGAAATTTTTAAATCTTTTACTGTAATTGGTAAATCATCATAGGTATACGCAACGATAATTTTATTAACTCTCTTTCTAAAATCTTCAAGAGAAGAACTCAAACAAAGAATTGCCATTAGTTCACTTGCGACAGTGATAATGAATCCATCTTTTCTGACAATTCCATTTTTTTCACCTAAAGCAATTTCAATTTCTCTTAAAGAACGATCATTCATATCCATTGCTCTTTTCCAAACAACTTTATTTGGATTGATATTTAATAAATTACCTTGAAAAATAGAATTATCTATTACTGCGGAAATTAAATTAATCGAGCTAGTTAAAGCATGCATATCTCCAGTAAAGTGAAGATTGATATCATCATGAGGTTCTACAGTAACTTTCCCTCCACCTGTTGCGCCACCTTTAAGTCCAAAAACCGGTCCTAAGGAAGGTTCACGTAAACATAAAACTGAGTTTTGATTTAAACGTCTTAATCCTTCTTGTAAAGCAATTGATATAGTGGTTTTACCTTCTCCAAACTTAGTTGGGGTGATCGCAGTTACCAACACTAGTTTACCATCTGGGCGATTCTTTAATTTTTCATTAATCGATAAATCAATTTTTGCCTTATATTTTCCATATGGTTCAATATATGATTCATCAATATCAATTTTTTTTGCTATTTCATAAATATTCTCTAACATTAAAATTTTTCTCCTCCTATATTAATAAATAATCAATTATTTTAGTTTTGACAATATAAATCGATATGCATCATCATCATTCTCAAACCAATTAACATCAAATTGATGATTAAAAAATGTATATTGTCTTTTAGCATATCTTCTTGAGTTTCTTTTTATTAACTCTTTAATTTCTTCTATATCTTGGTTATTATTTAATCCTTCAATTAGTTCTTTATATCCAATCGCTTGAAACGCTTGTAAAGAAGTATCATAGCGATTCATCAAATCTTTAACTTCGTCAATTAATCCTCTTTCAAACATTTGATCAACTCTTTTATTAATTAATCGATATAAACTTTCTCTTGATTTAGTTAATCCAACAAAAGTTACATCATACAATAATTTATGTTCTTGAGAAGCAATAATTTCCGACTTCTTTTTCCCTTGAGTTAAGTAAATTTCAATAGCCCTAAGTACTCTTCTACGATTGTTTGGATGGATTTTTTTACTCTCTTCAAAGTCAATTTTCTCTAGTTCTTGATGCAAATCTGAATTGCTCATTGATAGATATTTAGATAAATCAATTTTTGATTTTTCCTGTTTAAAAGAAAAATCAAATAAACCTGCTTTAAAGTAGAGACCGGTTCCTCCAACAAGAATAATTTGGCGATGTTTCTTTTTAAGTTCATCAAGTGTTTTTCTTAAATTCAATTGATAATCGTAAACGGAATAATTTTGATCTGGTTCGACAAAATCAAAAAGATAGTGTTTAACAATTGATCGTTCTAATAAAGAAGGTTTTGCAGTTCCAATATTCATATATTTATAAATTTGAAAAGCATCACAATTTACAATACACCCATTAGTTTTCTTAGCGATTTTCATTGCTAAAGAAGACTTGCCAACTCCGGTTGGTCCTACAAGAGCAATAATCATATTTAAATTCCTGACCTCTTAAACATCTTCTCAATATCATATTTTGAAAAATGAACTATTGTTGGTCTTCCATGAGGACAACAAGTTGGATTATCGCATTCAAACAATTGTTTAATAACATCCTCCATCTCTTTAATTGACAAATGATGATTAGCTTTGATTGATGCTTTACAAGCAAATGTTGAAATTACGTGTTTTCTTAGTTTTTCTATATCAATTTTATCTTTGCTAATTACTTGATTAATCAATTCTTCAACATATATTTCTTCATCGTTTTCTTTGATAAATAAAGGAACTTGATCAATTTTAATTGTATTTAGTCCAAATAGTTCTACATTAAATCCAATCTCTTTAAATAAATTAATTCTCTCTTTTAAACGAATCATATCACTAGGATTAATGTTAAAAACTAAAGGAACCAAAAGCTCACAACAATGAATATTTTGATTCAATTCACGATTTAATCTTTCATAATTAACTCTTTCCTGTGCCGCATGTTGATCAATTATATAAAAGCCATCCTCACCTTGACAAACAATATAAGTATCATGAATTTGACAAAGTGGTATTAATAAAGGCATTTTAGCTATATTATGTACTTCTTGCTTTTCTTCGGAAATTTTAGGCTTAATTTCTACATCAAAGTTTTCCATTTCTGGTAGCTCAACTTTGATATTTTCTGATGTTTTATCAAGTGTTGGTCGATTAATTTCAACTTTCTTTAATGGTTTATCATCTTCAAGTAAAAGTGATATTGTTTCTTGAGTAGATGAATCATGTAATTTTAAATCGTTACTATTTTCTGAATTGCTTTTATAAATGGAGGCCTCTGTTATAGGTTTCTTTTCTAAAAGTTTATCTTTAATTAACTGATAAACAACATCAGTTACTTTTTCTTCGTTAGATAAACGAATTTCTTTTTTTGATGGATGAACATTAACATCCACTAAAGAATGATCTACTTCAATATTTAAAATTACAAAAGGATAACGTGAATTAAAGATAAAATCGCTATACGCATCAATAATTGCCTTTTGAACTTTTGGGATATAAACTGCACGATTATTTAAAATAGTAATCATAAAATAACGATTTGATTTAGATAATTCTGGCTTACCAATATATCCATCAATTTTTAACTCATAATTTTCATAGAAAACCGGAATCATTTTTTTAGCAACATCATTTGAATAAATACGTGAAATTACTTCAAGAAGATCTCCTCTTCCTGTAGTTTTGAATATTAATCGATTATCAATATAAAAATCAAAACTTATGTCTGGACGAGATAAACTTAAACGTTGCATTACTTCTAAAGTATTTGCGTTTTCAGTTACATCTGTCTTTAAAAATTTCAATCTTACTGGAGTGTTATAAAACAACTCTTCAACAATAAATTGAGTCCCCTTTCTTTGCGAACCTTCTTCGATTTTCATTTTATCATTTTCAATAGTAATTTTAGTACCCACACTATCTCCATCTGAAGTAATTAAAGTCACTTTACTAACTGAACTAATTGAAGGCAATGCTTCACCACGAAAACCCATAGTCTTAATTCTAAATAAATCTCTCTCATTAAGTAATTTACTTGACGCATGTCTTTTAAATGCCAAAATTGCATCATCTTTTGCCATTCCACAACCATCATCATTAACGATAATTTTCTTTCTACCCGCTTCGTAAACTCTAACTTCAATATGTTTACTTTCTGCATCAATTGAATTTTCCACTAATTCTTTAACTACGCTTGATGGTCTTTCAATTACTTCTCCAGCTGCAATCATATTGGCTAGATGAGAATCCATCACTTGAATTTTAGCCATCATTTCTCACCCATCTTTCTTTTTAAATCATAAAGAAAATTAAGTGCCTCTAAAGGAGACATTGATAGAGGATCAATCTTTTTAACAACATTAACCCAATCTGGAATCTTTACTATATTTTGTTTTAAAACATCAGTATTCATATTAACTTTAGTCGATTCTAGAGATTGTAAAATTTCATTAGCACGAACAATTAAATCATTAGGCAATAAAGCTAGTTTAGCAACATTAATACCATATGATTTTCCCATTGCACCTTCTAGAACTTTATAAAGAAAAGTTATTTCTTCTCCATTATCACTAACCGAAACATGAACATTTTTTAACATTGGAAGTTCTTTATCAATTTTAGTTATTTCATGGTAATGAGTTGAAAACAAAGTCTTAGCATGAATCTTTGAAGCAATATATTCAATGATTGCTTGAGCTAAGGCCATACCATCAAAAGTTGCAGTACCTCGACCAATCTCATCAAAAATTAATAATGAGTTTTCACTAGCATGACGTAACGCAAAATTAGTTTCACTCATTTCTACCATAAAAGTAGATTGTCCCGAAACTAAATCATCAGAAGCTCCTATTCTAGTAAAAATTGAATCAAATATCATTAGATCCGCTTCATCACAAGGAACAAAACAACCAATTTGGGCCATAATTACAATTAACGCTACTTGACGCATATAGGTTGATTTACCACCCATGTTTGGACCGGTAATAACTAATATATCAGTATTTTTATCCATCATAATATCATTTGATACATAGGCAGAATTATTCATAACTTTTTCAATTACCGGATGACGTCCATTAATAATTTTTAAGGTTCTTTTTTCATTAAATGTAGGTCGTACATACCTCCCATCAATACTTACTTCGCTAAATGCAATTAAACAATCAATAAAAGAAATAAGATTGGCTAAGTTTTGAATTGCCTCAGTGTATTCACTAACTTTTTTTCTTAATGCGTTAAACATTTCATACTCTAAAGCACAACGTTTTTCATCAGCATTTAAAATTTTACTTTCTTGTTCTTTTAATTCTTTAGTAATGTATCTTTCAGAATTAACGGTTGTTTGCTTTCGTTCATATCCCCATTCTTCTTGGATTTGATCGACTTGACCTTTAGAAACTTCAATGTAATAACCAAAAACTCGGTTATATCCAACTCTTAAAGTTTTAATTCCAGTTTTTTCTTTTTCCTTTGCTTCTAAAGAAGCAATCCAAGATTTTCCCCCCTGACTTAAGGTAATTAACTCATCTAATTGCTCATCATAGCCAAGTTTAAAAATCCCTCCTTCTTTGACCGTAATCGGTGCATCCTCATTTAATGCCTTATCAAGTAATGAACATAATGGAACAAAGTCATTGTCCATTCCCTTCATTTTATTGATATCTTCATTTTCAAGTAATTTTAAATTATGTAATAAGCTTGGAACAATCTGCAAAGATTTTTTTAAAGCCACTAGATCTCTACCATTTGCCGATCCAAAATTAATCTTTGCTACTAAACGTTCAAGATCATAGATATTCTTTAAATCGTTTTGCAAATCACCACGAACAATATAATTATCGATCAATGCGCTGACAATATTTTGTCGTATAGTTATTTCTTTTAAATCACATAAAGGCTTCATAATCCACTTTTTTAAAAGTCGACTACCCATATTAGTTCTAGTTTGATCTAATAGCCAAAACAATGTACCATAACTATCTTCACTTCTAATAGTTCTGATTAATTCAAGATTATTCCTTGAGAAACTATCGATTTGCATATTTGCATTACTTCGAATTACTTTTACTTGTTTTAAATAATCAAGACTGCTCTTT
>CANQDY010000079.1 GCA_947593895.1 uncultured Bacilli bacterium | reverse complement strand
AAAGGAGAATTAAAAATATGTTAAATATAGTGAATACCAAAGAAAAGGTATATGAACAATTGAGTTTAATTCAACGGGCACAATTACAAATTTTACTTAAAAAAATATTTACAATAAATATCAGAACTAATTGGTTTTTTACCATCAAACTATATATTTTGAAATTTTAAAAAACACTTATATTGTTAATAATGGTTCAATTAGTAAAAAGTTTTCCTGTATTCATTTCGATAAATATAGAAAACAGTTAATTAATTGTTGAATTTAAGTCATGATTTGTTATTCAGATTGCATTTGTTATGAACCATCAAAAAGAGATTGCTTGAAAAAATACCATTTTGTATGCAATAACTATATGAAAAAAGCTTTTTGCAAATATTTATAAAGATTGTATTCCTGAATATGCACCAAACGAACATTATTTAAGATTAAAAGAATCAAGAAATAATCCTAAATTTGATAAGAAAATAATAAAATTAATTAATATATTTCACCATTAGAAAAAATGTCAATCTATTTGAACTACCTACCATACTAGTAACATTAGAAAAATTATTTATCTTCTTAAATTCTAATAGAATTTAAAAATTTCATTAGAATTAATTTATTGAAAAATATAAAAATGATTTTTATATGAATGGTATAAATAATTTTTTGAAAATATTGTCAATTAGAAAGAATAAATTTCCAATTTTTTTATTTTATATTCTTGAACTTTAAATTATTTGATCAACTTAATAATAACTAATACTGTGATTGAAATTGAAATATTTATTAACATTATCTATGCTATATTGAATTTGTTTATATAAAAAATCGTGCATTTCAAATAATAAAAATAGCAAGAAGGATTTATCCCTCTTGCTATTTAATCGCTATTATAAATCTTCTAAAATTACAAATTTAGTAATTCTTCATTCTTATATTTTATAATCGGAGTTGTAAGATTATTTTTTACACTTAACATTGATGGTATTGATGTAGCACCCCAAACAACTTTAATCATCTTTGAAGCACCTTGTACCAAAGTGTGAATATCCCACAATGAACTCCAACCTGCAGGTCTTTCACTTACTTCAACATAAGCAGTAACTTTTTCACAACCTTGAAATACAGTCATTTCCATTGTAGTAACGGAACTAGGAATATAAATACTTTCTAAGTTTTCACAATGTAGGAAAGCATTTATTTTAATAGTTGTTACGGTACTAGGAACAACAAATGTTGTTAATTTAGTCCAATATGCAAAAGCATAAGTGGCAATTTTTGTACCGCCAGTTAAGGTAACGCCTGTTAGGCCAGCTGGAAGTAATTTATCATGATTATTTGGATTTGTTATACCAAATATATAACCAAAGATTTCATCATCTTCATCTGAACCACCAATAAATGGAATTGAAAGTTCAACAAGATTATCACATTTACCAAATGCTCCAATACCAATAGTTTTAATATTATCAGGTACTACAATAGCTGTAATTTGATTAAATCCATAGAACTGATAAGCACCAATTGAAGTAATATTATCAAAGACATCAACTAACCTTGTTACTTCTTCCCAACCATCACTTTGATCTTTTGAATGGAAACAAGTTGCATAGCACATTGGATTAGCATTAAGATCTTTAATTGTAATTTTACACCAATCCTCAATTGTACCATCATAATATACATTAGTTAAACCACAATCTTGGAAAGCGTCATCGTTAATCGTTGCTAAACTATGAGGCAAAGTAATTGTTTGTAAATTTGTACAACCTTTGAAAGCGTTTTTGTCAATTAATTTTAAATTATCAGGCAAAGTAATTGTTTGTAAGCCAGTACAATTAGCAAAAGCATTGCTTACAATACTTTCTTGCTTTGTTAAAACAACAGATTGTAAATTATTTGGTGTTGTTCCAAATAAAGCACTCATAGTAATATTTAAACCCAATGTTAAGTCAGTAACTTGAGTACATCCAGCAAAGGCACCATTTCCAATAGTAGTAACGCTATCTGGAATAACTAAACTAGTTATAAATGTGCAGTTTTCAAATGCTTTAGCTTCAATTTTTGTAACCGGATAATTATTACCGTTAACATCCATTTGTTCAGGAATTTCTAATGATGTTTCATTTCCCAAATAATCAAAGATAGTTATTTGGTTATCTCTAACTGCAACAAGATAATTATCTACTTCGGAAATATCATCTTTTGTTAAACCAAAATAATATGGTCGATCACAATTCCAATTGTTTACAAATCCACTTGGTTTTGCAGTAGCTTCACAATAAATTGTTAAGTTATCACAATCATTAAAGGCATTTGCGAAAATTGTTTGTACAGTAGCAGGAATAGTAATTGATTGTAGTTGATCAAAATTATAGAATTGATAACTTCCAATAGTTGTAATTGTACTTGGTATTACAATATCTACTATTTTTTCATAACCATCATTACCATTTTTTAGATAGAAATTCGTGCTAGAATACATTGGATTATAACTTTGATTTTGGAAAGGTAAATTACACCAATCTTCAAGTGTTCCATCATAGTAGGTATTGATTGTAGCCCTATTTAAACTACTGGAAATTTTGGTAACCGCTGCACCAAAAACAACAGATTCAATTGGCGCATCTCTTAAACTATCTTTATAAACTTCACCTTCTAAGATAGTTAATTTTTTAAAACTTGCTGGTAAATAATATGTATAATCATTAATATTTTCTCGAACTTTTATTTCAACGGAGCCATCAAAATATGTTTTACCAAATAAATGTAATAAATTTAAATTTAATTCTTTTAAGGTAAGTTCCTCTAATACTGCGCATTCTGAGAAAACAAGATCCAAACTTACTGTACCTAAAACATTAACTTTTATTAATTTAGGGCAACTTGCAAAAGCGTTTTGTCCAATTGAAACAATTGTAGCAGGTAATTCTAATTCTTGTATGCCAATTCCTTTAAAAGAATAATAGCCAATTTTAGTTAAACTTGCTGGAATTTCTAAATTTGTAATTCCAACACAATTTTCAAAAGAATGATCCTCAATTTCTCTAACACCCTCTTTTAAGATTAATTCAGTTAAATTAGTTGAATCTTTAAAGACATTATCCGGAACTATTCCATCTAAAACTTCAAGATAAGAAATATTTGATCTTGCTGTTTGTGAAAGACTATTTAAAACATTAGCCGGAGCAATTAATCTTTCAATTCCTTCAGTTCCTTCAAAAGCTTTACTATGACATGATGTTATAGTTTCAGGAAGAGTTAAATTTGTTAAAGCAGTATAACCTGCTAATGATTTATCACCTAAAGTATCTCCACTTGTAATAACTAAGTTTTCAATATTATCTTTAGGGAACAATGCTAAATATTTAAGTGGAGTTTCTAAAGTTTTTAATTTATTCATACTTGTAAATGCACCACCACAAACAATAACATCAAGGTTATCTTCTAATGTAAGTGTTTCAATATTACAAGAAACACTAGCATTTTTAGCAATCATATGAATATCACCTTTAATAGTAACATCAGTAACGCTACTATCAAAACCAACTAAAATATTACCAATAAATATAGCACCACTTGAATCTTTTGTAGAACTATAATTACAATCTTTAAAGGCTAAGGCATCAACAAAAGTTATTTCATCATTAATAATAATTGTTAAAGGTTTACTACTTGATTTAAAGACATTTAAGAAAGCACCTTCTAAGATGTCATCTTTTGTTATAGTAACAGTTTCTAAAGAATTAGGAATGTAATAACTTACATCGTGAGCTCCAGAAGCATCATAATATTTTTGAGTTGTTTGTGTAGAACTTGTTGATTGACTTGTACCAAAAATATAACCAAATGGATAACGAGTATCATCGGATTCTTTAACACCAGTTTGATTACCAACGAAAGGTAAAACTAATTCTTTTAAGCTGCTACAATCACTAAAGGCACCTTGACCAATAGTTGTTACAGTATTTGGAACACTAAAACTTTGTAGTTTGCTACATCCTGCAAAAGTGCCACTTCCAATACTTGTAAGATTTTCACATTTTGAAATATCAATAGTAGTTAAAGATACACAATTTCTAAACATATCTGAAGATAATGTATTAACTTTTTGACCTAATACTACTTTTTGTAATGATCTAGAATCTCTAAAACACCCACTACCAATACTTGTAACACTATTTGGTATTGTAATAGTCCTTAAACCTGAACTTGAAAAAGCTTGTTGACCAATAGTTGTTAAACCTTCAGGTAAAACTAAATCATTAGTATCTGAGTAGAAACAACCTTTAAAGGCTAAATCTCCAATACTTTTTAAAGTTGATGGGAATGATTTAATTTGTAAAGCATCATCATCATAAAAGGCATTACTACCAATACTTTCTAAAGATTTAGGTAGTGTGACACTTGCAAGTACATCACATGTTCAATTGTTGTAACCTTATCAGGAATAATAATACTTGTTAAAGCATCACAATTTTTAAATGCAGCTTTACCTATTTTTTCTAAAGTACTTGGTAAAACAATATCCGTTAGATTTTTACAGCCATTAAAGCAATCTTCAGCAAGTTCAGTAATGCCATCTAATAAAGTAATTTTTTTAATTGATGATGAGAACTTAGCTGAAAATACTTTATCATCACAACTACTAACTACTACTTCTTCTAAGCCATTAACTTTAGCAGCTAAGGCTAAAATACTAGTTGAAGCGGTAATTTTTTTAATGTTAGTTCCATTAAAATTATCAAAGGCTGAAGGATCAACATTAGTAATACTATCTGGAATTACTAATGAGTCGATACTATAACCAACAAAAGCATTTTCTCCAATGCCGACAACTTTTAAAGTTTCACCATCAATTTCTACTTCAGTAGGAACTACACACTCTTCCATAGCTCTTTTTGGTCCTGTATATAAAATACCACCATCAACTTCTATATAATAAAAATCAAGATTATTATCCCAAGGCTTTGATATTTTTGTCGTACCTGAAGTAAGATGGACTGTTGTAGGGCCATCTTGCACATAAGAACCTTGAGTTTCTTTAGAAATATAATCCATAGAAACTAATTTTCCTTCATAAAAGGCAAATTCACAATTACTATAGGAATAAGTAGTTCCATCAACATTAATTGAATAACTACCCTTATAAGTTCGAGATTTTTCATCATAATAAAAACTATTATAGGCATCTGCAAAATTTTCCGTGGCATTATCATAAGGTATTGAACGTTGAGAAGTGAATTCATTTTCATTAGATTCGTATTTGCCTTTTTCATATCTACCTGGTTGAATTGTATAATCCCATTTCAAAAGTTCGTCTTCTGTTCTTTCTAAATAATATTCATCTTTTATACCCAACCAATCAACACTATAGAAATAAGAAATTAAACCATCACGTTTATATAAACCAACGAATTCTAAATCTTTAGCTGTACATTCTTCTTCAATTGTCCAGTTAGTGCAACTAAGACTAAAAGCCAATTTCCATTCATACAATGAGGTAATCATTGTTTTATGATAACCACAAACAGTACATTCATCACCATTAAATGTATGTTCTTCTTCTTGTTTCTTTTTCATATCATCATCATAGTACCAGTGTTCTGAAGATGTGTAAACCCAATCAATATTTTTATTGTTTGATGAATTACTAGTATTTGAATTAGTAGAACTATCACTTTTTTCAC
>CANQDY010000078.1 GCA_947593895.1 uncultured Bacilli bacterium | reverse complement strand
ATGTAAAATAAAGTTGAAATTTAACTAGTAAAAGCAATAATCTTAACAGGTATAATTGAAATAACATAAGTATTATCGATATGTTATTGTTTTATTAATAAACATAGATAATAATCTGGTAATATAATGAATATGAAATAAGATAACAAATTATTTATTTAAGAAAGAAGTTTATGTTTTTAATATTGATTAAGAGAAATTAATTACTTATCATATTGGTTCACTAAATTATCTTTATCAAATCTGATAAGAACTAATAAATAAAGAATATAGCACTTATTAAATTAGTCAATAAATTAAATTAAAATGTCATATGAGAAATAAATGTAGTCTTAAACATCTTAAAACAAAGTAAATCTAATGATGGTGAATAGATTTATTATCTAGAATATAAAATCTAACAATACTTAAAAGATTACTATTTTAATAATTCTTTTAATGGCCTTTACATAAACTTTAATATAGTGATAAATATTACTTTTATTCTTAATGATGAAAAAATGTAGATAATATGATAATATATTTTACATGCTTTAGAGGTTATAATGAAAAAGATTTTTAGTTACTATAAATTTTATAAATTTAGGTTAGTGATAATCGTAATAATGAAGTTTATTGGTACTGCACTAGATTTAGTGATTCCATTTTTATTGTCATATGTTCTTGATGAGGTAATACCAAATTTTTCAAAAGATAATTTCCTTTCTATTATTTGGTATGGTTTAATTATGATTGGATGTAGTGTTTTAGCGTTTGTATTATCGTTTAAAGCCAATCAATTATCGTCTTATGTTGGTTGTCATTGTGCAGAGAAAGTCAGAAATGATTTGTTCGTTAGAATTGAAAAATTATCATTACGTCAAATTGATGAAGTAAGTATGCCCTCGCTAATTTCACGTATTTCTACAGATACCTACAATGAAAATCAATTTTATAATGTTTTACTAAGGCTTGGAATTCGCGCTCCAGTTTTATTTTTTGGTGGAATAATTGCCAGTTTTATTTTAAATGTAAGATTAACATTAATCTTACTTTGTTGCGTTCCTTTAATAATGATATTAATCATTTTGATTGGGAAATTATGTTTTCCACTTTTAACTAAAACCCAAAAAGCTATTGATGATCTGGTAAGAACTTTAAGAGAGGATATAACTGGTATCAAAGTAATTAAAGCATTATCTAAAGAAAAATATGAAAAAGAACGTTTTGCTAAGGTAAATAAAAAAGTAATTGATTTAGAGTTAAAATCAGGAACAACAATGAATGTTTTGAGCCCTTCAATCAATCTAATTATGAATGTTAGCTTATCCTTAGTAGTTCTTGTTGGAGCAATTCTTTATAATAGAATGAATAATCAAGCAACTTCAGGACAAATTATCGCATTTCTTTCCTATTTTAATATTATTTTAAATTCCACTGTACAAATGACCAGAGTATTTATTACTTATTCAAAGGCAAGCGCTAGTGGAGAGAGAATTAAATATATTTTGAGTTTGCCAATGGATTTAGAAAAGGAAGATTCAAGTGAATTATCATCTCACTTTATCGAATTTAGAAATGTATCATTTTCTTATAATGGTAACGAAATGAATTTAAAAAATATCAATTTTACTTTAGAAAAAAATCAATCATTAGGTATTATAGGTGGAACAGGATCTGGCAAAACTACAATCTTAAATTTGCTATGTCGATTTTATGATTCCAACAAAGGAAAAGTTTTTGTTAATTATCAAGATGTAAAAACATTTGATAAGTTAACATTAATCTGTGAGTTTGGAAGTGTGTTTCAAAATGATTCTTTATTTAATATGTCAATTAGGGATAATATTAAATTTTATCGAGATATTTCAGATGATCAAGTTAATAAGGCGCTTCGCACTTCTCAATCTGATTTTGTTTACTCTTTAAAAGATCAACTTGATAGTCAGGTTGAAGAAAGAGGGAATAATTTTTCAGGTGGACAAAAGCAAAGGTTATTAATAGCAAGATCTTTAGCGGGTCAACCAAAAATATTAGTTTTTGATGATTGTTCTAGCGCACTTGATTATAAAACGGACGCAAATATACGTAAGGCAATAAGAAAAAATTATCCTGATATAACGATGATAGTTGTTAGTCAAAGGATTAGTTCAATTATGAATTGTGATAAAATCCTGGTAATTGACAAAGGGCAAATTGTTGATATTGGAACAAATGAAGAATTATTAAATAGATCGGATATTTATCAAGAAATTTATGCATCACAGATAGGTGGTGATTATCGTGCCTAATCCTTTTGTCGGTGGACCAATGTCCCATGCCAGTAAAGGTTTGAGTAAAGCTAAAAATAAAAAGAAGACGTTAAAACAATTAGGAAAGTATCTTTATCCTTATCGCTATTTATTTGTTTTAGCAATATTTTTAACTATATGTTCTAGTGGATTAGAACTTTTAGGACCATATTTTTCTGGAGAAGCAATTGATTTAATTGCAAATGCGGAAAAAATTGGATCAAAGGTAGATATTAGTAAAGTAATTATTTATTGCATCTTAATGGTTGTTACATATCTTTTTAGCTCAATTTTGCTATACATTGTATCGTTAATTATGATTAGAATTTCAAAAAAAGTTATTTATAAAATGAGAGAAGAGTCGTTTGATAGTTTGATGGGAGCGCCGATTAGTTATTTCGATACAAATTCTTTAGGGGATATTATTTCACGGGTTTCATATGATATTGATACGGTAAATACCTCTTTAACAAGCGATATAGTACAAATCGTTTCCAGTATATTTACGGTGATATTTTCTTTTATTGTTATGATTATTATTAAGCCAATATTAGTTTTAATCTTCGTAGTAACGATTCCATTATGTTTAGTCTATAGCCGGATATTAATAAAGAAAACTCGAATCTTGTATTCAAAAAGAAGTTACGAATTAGGAAATATGAATGGATATGCTGAAGAGGTTATAACAGGAACAAAATCAATAAAGTCCTATGCTTGTGAAGATGAAGTTACTAAGAAATATCAAGAAGTGAATTCTAATGCGACGAAATCTTATTATAAAGCTGAATATTATGGGTGCTATATGGGACCAGGTGTTAATTTTTTTAATAACTTATCCATTTCATTTGTTTGCATTTTTGGAGCATTGCTTAATGTTTTAGAAGGATTTAGTTATGGTTCAATTGCAAAATTTGTTCAGTATTCAAGAAAATTTTCTGGACCAATAAATGAAATTGCCAATATTTTTACTGATTTACAATCGGCAATATCCGCGGCAGAAAGAGTGTTTGATTTAATTGGTATTGAAAAAGAAAAGGAGGATCCTTTAAATGCTTTAGATTTAAAAGAAAGTCAAGGAGATTTTGTTCTTGATCATGTTTTTTTTGGATATAATAAGAACCATACAATAATTAATGACTTATCACTAAATGTTAAAAGCGGAGAGCAAATTGCTATTGTTGGACCTACTGGAGGAGGAAAAACAACTTTAGTAAATTTATTAATGCGTTTTTATGATATTGATAAAGGAAATATATATTTGGATGGCAATAGCATCTATTATTATAAGCGGAGTAAATTAAGAAAATCATTTGCAATGGTTCTTCAGGATACATGGTTGTTTGAAGGAAGCGTTTATGAGAATCTTACCTATGGAAATGTAAATGTAACCAAAGAAGATGTAATTAAGGCATGTAAAGATTGCCATATTCACGATTTTATCATCTCATTAAAAGATGGTTATTATACAATCCTAAAAGAGGGTGGAACTAATATTTCTAAAGGACAAAAGCAATTATTAACTATTGCTAGAGCAATGTTATTAGATGCGAATATATTGATTCTTGATGAAGCTACAAGTAATGTTGATACAAGAACAGAAAAGATGATACAAGATGCAATGAAAACATTAATGCAAGGGAAAACCTGCTTTATTATTGCTCACCGATTATCTACGATTGTATCTGCGAATAAAATCATTGTATTTAAAGATGGTAAGATTATTGAACATGGAAATCATAAGGAATTAATGGAAAAACAAGGATTCTACTATCAATTATTTAATTCACAATTCAATTAATTGCTATTTAAAAAGTAAAAGAGTTAGTTTCATTCATTTGAATCTAACTCTTTATCAATTAATTAAATTTAATTATTCAATGACTTCTGAACCATCAATTATTGCAAGTTTTGCAAATCTTTTAATTGATTCAATCGCAGAAACAACCCGATCCTTTGAATCGTAAACTTCTCCAGCTAGAACTAGACGCTTTTGTTTATTGTAAAGTTTAAATTGATATTTATCATTCTTATCTTTGAAAATAAAGAAATTTCCTTCATAAGCTAAAGTTCTAAATTTTTCTAATCCATCCTTGCAGGATGCTTCTGATTTATAGATTTGTGAAGTAGCAATAATTCTACCATTTGAGGCAAATAGTTGATATACAAATCCATCATCCTGAGCACTGATGCGATACTTACCTTTTTCCTCAGGATTGATATCTTTTTTAAATTCTTCGACTTCAAAATGATCAGATGCATCTTCAAGTTCGATTTTTTCAGTTATTACGAATTTTTTAAATGATTCGCTGGCGGAAATTGCACGAGCCTTAGTTTTGTAGTTTGCTGATGAAGCTAAGCAACGTCCTTGCTTGGTCATTACTCTAAAAGAGAATAAACCATGTTTATCTTCAATAAAATCAATTGTTTCTATGTCAGCATTTTTCTTAATAGTTTCAATACCATTTCTTGCTGATACTTCAGAAGCATATAATTCTGAGACAACTAATAGTTCGCCATTAGAAGCTTTTAAGCGATAACGGAAATTTGGCCCTTCCTGAGAAATAGTGAATTTTCCAAAATTCTTTTTTGGTTCACCTTTAAATGGGGTTACCGGAGTTTCTTCCTCTTCTTTTACAATTTTCTTTTTGTTTTCTACTTTTTTTGGTTCAGTCTTTTTAACTGCGCCTTTTTTTATAGGTTCCTTTTTATTGACAATTGCTAATGTAGCATTATCCTTTTTTTCTGTTTCAACTATATTTTCTTCTTTTTGGGGAATAGTTGAAACTTTTTCTTCAACTACTTTAGTTTCTGTTACTTTTGATTCCTCTTTAATTTCCACTGGAGTAACTTTTAGTTCAGATTTTGTTTCAATTACCTCATTTGTCTTCTTACTAACTAAGCTTTTCTTTCTTTTCTTTTTGAATAAATAAACACATACCACTATTAGGATTAAAGCCATTAATATAATTATAATTGTTATAACATTATTCCTAATCCATTGAAAGATTGCATCCATATATAAATCCTCCATATTCTTTATAATACTATTATAAAAAAAGGATTTTTAGAATTCTAGAAATTATCTTTATTTTCAAAAAAAATCGCAATTTTAAATTTTTTACTTGATTTGTTAATGATGATTTTGTAATATATATCAGTCAAGAAAAAAATGCCGACTTGGCTCAATTGGCAGAGCAATTGATTTGTAATCAATAGGTTACTGGTTCGATTCCGGTAGTCGGCACCATTTAAAAAAAACAATGAAAAACGGCTCAAAAAAGCCGTTTTTTTAATGATGTGATATGAAAGTGATATGAATTTTTTAAAACTCATGTTCTTAATTTGCTTATTAGATTTTCAATTTCATTAATAATTTTAACTTGTTGCTCTTTAGTTAAATCTATGTAG
>CANQDY010000077.1 GCA_947593895.1 uncultured Bacilli bacterium | reverse complement strand
GATCATGCCGGAATTGCTACTCAAGCCAAAGTTGAAGAACGTTTAAGAAAAGAGGGAATTTCTCGTTATGATTTAGGGCGAGAAAAATTTTTAGAACAAGCTTGGTCTTGGAAAAAAGAATACGCCGATACCATTCATAATCAATGGAAATCAATGGGACTTGCCCTTGATTATTCCAGAGAAAGATTTACTCTTGATGAAGGTTTAAATAAGGCAGTTAAAAAAGTTTTTGTTACTTTATATAACAAAGGATTAATTTATCGTGGAGAAAGAATTATTAACTGGGACCCAGTTTTTAAAACTGCATTAAGTAATATTGAAGTTGTTTATCAAGATGATCCGGGGAAGATGTATTATTTTAAATATTATATTGAAGGAACCCATAATTTCTTAACGGTAGCAACAACTCGTCCAGAAACCATGTTTGGTGATGTTTGTGTTGTTGTTAATCCAAAAGATGAACGTTATAAAAACTTCGTTGGTAAAAAGGTAATTAATCCGGCTAATGGTGAATTACTACCAATTATTGAAGATAGTTATGTTGATATTGAATTTGGAACTGGTGCGATGAAATGTACACCTGCTCATCGTTATGTTTGTCGAGATAAATTAGTTGAAGAAATCAAAAGTAATGGTTGCTTGATTAAGATTGAAGATATTATTCATCAAGTCGGTCATAGCGAAAGAAGTCATAGCGTAGTAGAACCAATGTTATCAAAGCAATGGTTTGTTAAAATGGAGCCATTAGCTAAAATTAGTTTAGAATTACAAGATAGTGAGAATAGTATTGAATTTATTCCTGAAAGATTTAATAAGATATTTATTAATTGGATGACAAATTGTGAAGATTGGTGTATTTCCCGTCAATTATGGTGGGGACATCGAATTCCAGCATATTATAAAAAAGGAACTAATGAAATTTTAGTTAGTGAGAAACCACCAAAAGATATTGAAAACTATGTCCAAGATGATGATGTTCTCGATACTTGGTTTAGTTCGGGACTTTGGCCGTTTTCAACACTTGGTTGGCCAGATAATACTGATGATTTTAAAAGATATTATCCACTAGATGTCATGGTTACTGCGTATGATATTATTTTCTTTTGGGTTAGTAGAATGATTTTCCAAGGTGTTGAATTTACTAAGACTCGTCCATTTGATAAAGTTTTAATTCATGGATTAATTCGAGATGCAAAAGGAAGAAAGATGTCCAAGTCCTCTGGTAATGGGGTTGATCCAATTGACGTTATTGATAAATATGGGGTTGATGCGTTACGTTATTTTTTAACTACATCAACTTCTCCAGGACTTGATACTCGTTATATTGAAGAGAAAGTTCAAGCATCAGCGAATTATTTAAATAAAATTTGGAATGCGTCCAGATTTATTTTGTTAAATCTCGAAGATGAAAATAAAGAATATTTTGTCGATAATAATTTACTTGATAATATTGATAAATTTATCTTAACCCGACTAGAAAAAACAATTGAAAAAGTTACTTCAAGTATGGAAAAATACGATTTCGCTAATGCATCAACACATTTGTATAACTTCGTCTACGATGATTTTACTTCTTGTTATGTTGAATTATGTAAAATTAAGTTGAACTCAGATGATAAACTAGTTAAAGATAATACGATTGCGGTCTTACTTAAAGTTTTAAAGAGTATTATTTTAATGATTTATCCATATACTCCATTTATTGCTGAAGAAATTTATTTGAATTTACCTGGTCATAAAGAATCAATTATGATTGATAGTTATCCAGAAGTTGATACAACTTTGATTTTTGAAACTAGTGAAAAACAAATTAAAGATCTAATTGATATAATCAAAGATGTCAGAGCTTATAAAGTTGAAAATAATTTAGCCCCTAATGCGAAAGTAAAATTAACATTAACTCCAACATCAGATATCGATTTGAGCGATTACTTAGTCTATTTAAAACGATTTACTTTCGCCGAAGATATCAAAGTATCAAATAGCAATCAAGGAAATATCAAGATTTATCAATATGTGAATATGTTAATTGAAGAAGATATTGATAAAGAGACATTACTTAAAAAGTATGATGAAGAAATTAATCGATTAATCAAAGAAGTTGAACGTTCTCAAAAAATGCTTTCAAATCCTAATTTCGTTTCCAAAGTTCCAGAAAACAAGATTAAATTAGAAAAAGAAAAATATCAAAAATATCAAAGTGAATTAGATTTATTTATCGCTAAGAAAAACACTTTAAAACAGGAGGAATAATATGAATATTGGTGAAATTAAACATGGTTTTAAACTATTATCGATAGAAGAAGTAAAAGATATTGATTCAAAGTTATATCATTATGAACATCTATTTTCCGGAGGAAATGTTTACTATCTAGAAAATGATGATACAAATTGTTGTTTTGCAATCGGATTTAGAACTCCACCTAAAGATTCAAGTGGGGTATGCCATATTATTGAACATAGTATGCTCTGTGGCTCAAAAAAATATCCATTAAAAGAACCATTTGTCAATCTATTAAAAAGTTCTTTAGCAACATTTTTAAATGCATTTACTGCATATGATTGGACAATGTATCCTTTTGCTTCACAGACTCCAAAAGATTTTGATAATATCTTAAATATTTATTGTGATGCTGTTTTTAATCCGCTTTCAATAGAAGATTCAAAACCATTTTTACAGGAAGGTTGGCATTTGGAATTAAATTCAAAGGATGATTTACCTTCATATAAAGGTGTTGTTTATAATGAGATGAAGGGTGCGATGAGTTCAGTTGATGAAGTTTTAGTCCAAACAACATTAGAATCAATGTATCGTGATACATTCTATCGCTTTAATTCTGGTGGTGATCCAGATGTTATTCCTTCACTAACTTATGAAGCATATAAAGATTTTTATAAGCGCCATTATACTCCTCAAAATGCAATGACCTATTTTTACGGAAATATGGATATTGAGAATAAACTTGAATTCTTAGATCGAGAATATTTTTCTAAATATTCCAAGAGTGATCATGAAATTGTAATTGATGTACAGAAGCCGTTTATCGACTTAAATTATGAAAAAGATTATGAAATTGGAGAAGAAGAAAGTTTAAATAACAATACTTATATGAGTCTATGCTATGGATTGGATCACTATAGTAATTATGAAGAATTACTTGCAATGCAAATTTTATGTGATGCCTTATTAAGTAAAAATGATTCTCCAATAAAAAAAGCATTATTAGATGCTAAACTTGGGGAAAATGTTGAGGCAAGAATTGATGATGATAATATTGTTCCGGCATTACATATTTATTTACAAAAGACAAATAAAGATAAAAAGGAAGAATTTGAAAAAGTATTTATTGCTACTGTCAAAGATTTGGTTGAAAAAGGTATTGACAGAAAGCTTCTTTTAGCGTCAATTAATTTTAGTGAATTCCGTGACAAAGAAATGGATATGGGAAGATTTCCAAAAGGGTTAGTATTTGCGATGAATATGATGGAATCATTTAATTGTCGCACTTCAATAACTTCTCATCTGGAATGTTTCAAATATTATGATAAATTCAGGAAAGAATTAAATAATGGTTACTTTGAAGGAATTTTAGATAAATACATTTTAAATAGCAAACACCATGTTGAGGTTGTTTTAAATCCTTCTAAAACATTAGCAGCAGAGAAAAAAGCCTTAATGAATAGAAAAATGAAAGAGATTAAGGCCTCAATGAGTGAGAAAGAAATTGATGATCTAATTAAATTAAATCAGGATTTAATTGCCTATCAAAATCATATTGATACTAAAGAAGAACTTGCAACTTTGCCAAAACTTGAAATAAAAGATATTCCAAATACAATTAATTATCTTGATAGTAAGACGACTTCAATTAAAAATATGAAAGCATTTACTCATACTTTAAATACAAATAAAATTGCTTATACTCGTTTATATTTTAATCTTGATGTTGTGGAGTATGATGACCTTCCATATGTGTATTTATTAAAAAATTTATATTTTAATTTACCAACAAAGAAGTATGATTCGTTAAGTTTAACTAATCAAGTAAAGACCTATCTTGGTGATTTATCTTTTTCAATCTTGAATTTACCAAAGACCAAAGATCATTGTTTATTATACCTATCTATTTCATCAAGTTCACTTCTTGATAATGTAAATTATATTCCTAAAATGATTGATGAGGTAATTTTAAAAACAAAATTTACTAAGAATGAAATCAAGATGGTTTTAAGTCAATTAGTAACTGCACTTCGTCAAGATATTATTGAAAATGGAACCGCAATTGCTTCATTGATGGCCAAACGCCATTATACTGCTGATGCAAATTATAGTAGTCAATGTATGTGCGGACCTGATTTATATAAATTTCTAAATAATTTATTAAAAAACTTTTCCTATAAAAATATTAAAGCAAAATTAGAGGAATTAACCAAACGTATTTACAATAAAGATAATGTGATAATTTCGTTATCTGGAGATAAAAAAACGCTCAGTGTTTTAAAAAGAGCAATGGGTAAAATTAAGCTAGGCAATGAACATTTTGATCCAATTTTAAAACCAGTTTTTTTGAAACCTCAAAAAGAAGCATTAATTATCCCTTCAGGGGTATCATATAATGCAAGAGCAAATAGTTTGGAAAATTTAGGTTATAAATTTAATGGTCATTATTTTGTATTGGCTCAAATTGTTAACTATGACTATTTATGGTCAGAAATTAGAGTTAAAGGTGGAGCTTATGGATGTTCGTTAGGAGTTAATCGTAGCAACGATGTTGCTTTTGGAACATTCCGTGATCCAAATGTTAAGAATAGTTATCAAGTTTTTTCAAACTTAACCGAGTATTTGAAAAATTTTAAAGTTTCTAAGGAAGTATTCAATAACTATATTATCGGAGCAACTGGTGGATTTGATTCACCTTTATCAACTCCATTATTTATTAATTCTGGTGATGCAAGTTATTTGACCGGATTAACTAAAAAAGCCAAACAAAATATCAAAATTGAGGTACTTAAAACAAAACAAAAAGATATTAAAAATATGAGTCAAATATTTGAAAAATTGAATTATAATTGTAGTGAATATACTATTGGTGAAGAATCAAAAATAAAAGAATATTCTTTCGATCAAATTAAATTTCTATAAAAATAAAAGGTTACGCGAGAACGTAACCTTTTTAATAGTTGAATTCTTTGTTTTTATTAATTAAATAATAGCTTCTACTTCCAAATATGATATGATCGACAATTTGACACGATAATCCGAAGGTAATTAATTCAATAGAACTGGTCGTTATTTTGTCATCTTGACTTGGCATAGGATTTCCGGATGGATGATTATGGATAAGGTAGTATTTCTTTGCATCATATTGAATGATGCTTGAAATAACTTTTTTTGTGGAAAAAGATAGTGAGTTTTCGTTTCCGGAAAATAACTCTTTGATGAAGAGTAGTTTATCGTTATTATCAAGTAATACAATAAATCCTTTTTCTTGTTTTTCTTTTCGATAGATTTCTTTAAAGAAATTGACTAAATAACCAAGATCAATTTTTTTTCGATTAACAAAAGCATTCGATCGTTTATTTAATTCAAAAGCGGCTAAAAGTATTAATGCTTTTGCCTTATTAATCCCTTTTATTAAAAGTAAATCACTTAATGTTGCGTATTGAAGGTTTTCAATTCCCCCAAAATAGGACAAAAGGCTATTACTTACTTCCATAACCGGATTATTTTTTACCCCGTATGAAAGAATTATCGAAAGTAATTCACTATTTGATAGAGAATCGATTCCGCAGAGAAGAGCTTTTTC
>CANQDY010000076.1 GCA_947593895.1 uncultured Bacilli bacterium | reverse complement strand
AATTCTTGGAGTTATTCTTGCTATTAGAGGTGTAATTAACTGGAGAGCCCCTGCATTCTATGTTGGTACAGTCGGTGTTTGTTCTCTATTACTCGGATTAATATTAGGTTTTGATAATCCATTTACTTATTTAGTTTATCAAATTGGCCTTGGTGGATTAATGTTTGGTGCGGTATTTATGATTACTGATCCAGTCACTACTCCAACTTCTCCATTTGGTAATTGTATTGCTGGTATTGTAGCAGCATTGCTTACAATGTTAATTAGAATTGGTACAAATGGTGTTGAAGGTGTTGTTTACTCAATTGCTATCGTCAACTTAATTTCGCCATCACTTGATACATTCATTACTGGTAAGACATCAGAAAATACTGGTATTAAAGCTGGTGTAACATTTGGTTTATCCGCACTTTCTATGACTATAATTATTACCACTGCTTGGTTTACCAATGGTGGACGTGAAATCAATTCTATCAATGGAATTTCAAGAAGTGAATATGATAACTTAGTTGAGGCTACAAACTTTGAATTTATGGATGATAAGAATTATACTTTCGCTCCATATACTAAGGACATTTCTTCAGAGTATTTAAAAGAAAATGGCAATGTTAAATCTGCATATTTAATTTTAGATGAAAATTCAATCGAAGTTGGCGTTGTATATTGTGTTGGAACAAAAGGTAAAGATATAGAAATCGTTACAGAGCCACCATATTCACAAAAGAAAAATTGTACTTTATATGTTGCTTTCTCATTAGTTGATAAAAAGATTATGGATGTTGCTATGTTAGATACACCATATGTTGGTAATTATGAGAATAAAGTTAGTAGCGCAATCGACGATTATGATTATCAAAATAAAGATATTCTATCGCAGGATCCATCCGCAATTATTGCCGGAGCTACTTACTCTGCAACTGGAATAAAAACAGTATTACAATACGCACAAGACTTATTTTCAAGTCAGTATGGCGCATAGGAGGTAGGACGATGAATAAATTAATTAAACTTCCTTTATTCTTAGGTGTAGTCGGTTGTCTATGTGGAGGAGTGCTATCATTAACCAACTATTTCACAGCCGAAAAAATTAAGAAAGATGAAGATAGAAGAGCTAATGCTGCTTACATTATTCACTTTTCTAACTTAGCACATCGTAAAGATGTTCAAGTAAATGAGACGTTGGTTAATGGAGGAATTGTATCAAAATTATATGCATATGACGAATCTAATGAATATATTGGTTCAATCTATACTATTTCCGCAGTCGGATATGCTGGAAAGCAAAATCCAATTAAATTTACAATTTCATTTTCTGATGGAAAACCACATCACTATGTTGAATTAGGTCATGGAGAAAGTAGTCAAGGTGCTGCTTTTATGACCTGGTTAAAGGGTGATAATAATGGTGATCGTTTATCTAACTTAGAAGCTGGAAAAACAGAAACTGGATCATCAATAACATATAGTGCTGTAAATCTAGCTGTTAGCACTTGTCTAGCTGATTACTTAGCAGAATATACAAGTATTCCTGCTTACACAGAATAGGAGATCGAAAATATGAAAAAATTAAAAATCTTCTTAAACGGATTAATTTACGAAAATCCGACTTTAGTAATCTTCCTTGGTATGTGTCCGGCATTAGGTACAACTAATAAGGTAGAAAATGCATTATATATGTCATTATGTGTACTAGCTGTTTTACTTTTATCTAACATTATTATTTCATTAATAAGAAAAATTGTTCCTAATGAAGTAAGAATTCCTGTATACATTATCATTATTGCAACACTTGTTTCTATCGTAGATATGTTATTCCACGCATATCTCCCATATAATGTCTATCAATCACTTGGATCTTTTATTTCATTGATTGTTGTCAACTGCATTATTCTTGGTCGTGCTGAATCATTTGCAAATAAAAATAATGTATTAGATTCAATTATTGATGCTTTAGGATTTGCTTGTGGATTTGCTGTTGCAATCATTGTTGTTGCATTCTTTAGAGAATTAATCGGAACAGGCGCATTATCTTGGGCAGGACATAGTTTACAAATCATCCCAAAAAATTATGCAATCTCATTATTTGCATCTAACTCTGGTGCATTTATTGCTCTTGGTTTAGTAGTTGCACTTTACTCCTTTGTAATGAATGTAGTCAAAGACAATAAAAAAACAAAAGCAGCTAAGACTGCTAGTGAAAGTAAATAGGAGGTAGATTGATATGGAATTATTTGGAATTGCGTTTGCTGCCTTATTAGGAAGCAATATTATCTTATCAAGATTCTTAGGAATTTGTCCATTCTTAGGTGTTTCAAAAAAATCATCTAGCGCAATCGGAATGGGTCTTGCATTAATTGCAGTAGTTATTCTTTCTTCATTAATCTGCTATGGTTTAGATAAACTTTTAGTCTTACTAGAAATGCAAAGTTATCTGGAATTAGTTGTATTTATTTTAGTAATTGCTTCATTTGTTCAATTACTTGAATTCTTCTTAAAAAAATACATACCAAGCCTATACAAATCACTTGGTGTATATTTACCACTAATTACAACTAACTGTGTTGTTTTACAAGTATGTCTTGACTTAGTTTCAAGAGAATATAACTTACTTCAAACATTAGTTTACTCATTAAGTGTTTCCGTTGGTTATATGATAGTTATTGTTATTTTCTCTCATATTAGAACTCGTCTTGATAACTCACAAAATATGCCAAAAGCATTTAAAGGTAATGCAATTGCTTTAATCACAGCCGGATTAATGGCAATGGCATTTATGGCCTTTAGTGGATTTAGTTTCTAATGTATTTATCATTATTAATAAGTTCGATTGGTAAAATTTTTGCTTCAATTGGTGTTGTTCTAGTATCTATTGCTCTATTTATTGGAACTTTCCTATTGAACAAAAAAACCAAAAAACCCGATGGTTGCGAAAACTTGGATGAAACCTGTGCAGGTTGTCAACTAATTCAATGCTCACACCATCCAATCAAAAAAGAAGAAGAAATTAAAGGAGAAAAAAACAATGATTAGTATTTTAATTGCTATGGTCGTTACTCTCGCCATCAGTGCAATTCTCGGTCTTGGTCTCGCTCTTGCTGACAAATTTTTAAAAGTTCAAGAAGATCCTCGAATTGAAGAAGTAACCAAAATGTTACCTGGCGCTAATTGCGGTGGTTGTGGTTACCCAGGATGTTCTGGATTTGCAAGTGCTATTGTTAAAGGTGAATCACCTACCCTTAATCCATGTAAAGTTTCTAAGCAAGAAGCAAAAGATGGAATTAAAAAGTATCTTAAAGAAACACCCGGACCAGATGGAACTACACTTGATATAAAGTAACATCATTCTATTGAGTGGCATAAGGCCACTCTTTTTATTGTTTTTTTACTATATTTTATTTAAAATATACAATAGTATTGAAAGGAGGCTAGATGATGAATAAAAAATCTATTACACTATGTCTACTTTGTTTACCACTTATTTTTTCTTGTTCAAAAAATGATGGTAAATGGATTTCATTTTCTTGTAATGATTTTATCGCTACTAGTGATAATCATTTTGTAATTCCTTTTAACACTCAAATGATGATTAGCTACTTTAAAAAAAATAATCATACATATTCAAATAACTTTGATGATGATTTATTTAATCTTTATTCTTCATCAGTAACAAAGTTACATAAAGTCTTAGATCGTCATTATGATTACCTTGATGATCAAGATAATCCATTGACTAATGTAAAAACAATTAACGACTCATATGGAACAGGTGAAGAAATAATTTGCTCTGATGAATTATATAACTTATTAAAGTTAGGATATAATCTTACCATTCAAACTAATGGTTATTTTAACTTTTTTATGGGTAATTTAACTGATTTTTGGGATGAAATTTTAACACGGATTAACAATTTTGATTCACTTGAAGATATTGATCCATATTTTAATAAAGACAAACAAGATGAGATGATCAAATTAAAAGATTCAACACCATCTATTGAAGAAATTAATGATATCTTCGAATTTAATGATGATAAAAAAAGTGTTATATTTAATTCAATTCCAGATAAAGGAGAATATGATAGGGACAATAAATTATCAAAATATCGTCCTTATATTACATCAGGTGGTATTGCAAAAGGATATGCAACTGATTTAATTAAAGATATTCTTCTTAGTAATGGATATACGGATGGTTATATAAATTCAGGTTCAAGTAGTTTAACTTCCCTGTCTGACCTTTCTTTTACAAAAAAAGGCAGTCAAACTATTTCTGTTGCCGATCCAAGAATTAAAGGTTTTCAAAGAGAAATTTGTTTATCTTTAACTCTTAGAGAGAACTATTCACTATCAACTTCAGGAAATTACACAAATGGAATGTCATATAAGTTTACTGATCAAACTGGTAAAAAAATTTATCGTCATCATATTATAAATCCATATACTGGGGAATGTTCTCAAGAACATGCTAGCGTAACATTAATATCTCATAGTTTTTCTAATGGTGAATTAGATGCTTTTTCTACTGCTTTTGTTAATATGACAACAGAACAAGGTCTTATGTTTAGAAAACAAATTATCGATGAATACACTAATAAATACAATCAACAATATGATTTAGATCTAGTTTATATCGATATTAGTGATGATGAAAATTTAAAATTCACATTAAATAATGATTTTAGCTCAGAAATCAAATTTTCTAAGAAAGATTTTGTAGTGCAATATGAATAAAAATATTAGTCTAAAATTTCACATAATTGATATTTTAATAATTGCCATCAGTATCATAATGTCTGTTGTTTTAATGATTGTAATTTTATTGACAAATAATCCATATTCCAAAAAAAGATATGTTGAAATCTATCATAATAACATGTGTTTAGAACAATATAGAATTGATTTAGATACTCTAGATAAGCCATTAGAAATTGTTTTAAAAAAAGACAATTATCCAAGACTATTAGGCGATTTTACGATCTATATCGATCCTAAAAAAGGAATTAAAGTAGAAAATGTTACTTGTCCAAATCATACCTGTGTAAAACAAGGCTGGGTTAATATAACAAACTTACCTGTGCTATGTCTTCCAAATGATGTTCGAGTGGTTATCACTACAAGTTCATCTAATGGGAATGAGGTAATTGGAGATAATTATTATGAAAAAGAAATCAACTAATTCAAGACAAATTGTTCGGAAAATTACTACGCTTAGTTTATTTTTAGCAATGGGAATAATTCTTAATATTATTGAATCCTTTATTCCATTACCAATTTCTATTCCAGGAGTAAAACTTGGTCTTGCTAATACAATTGGTTTAGTAGTGTTGTACTATTACTCACCAAAAGAATATGCATATATTGGTTTTTTAAGAGTTATAATAGTTGGTTTATTAAGAACTGGTATTTTATCAATAAGTTTTATGTTATCACTTTCTGGTTGGTTTTTATCAACATTAATCTCTATTTTATTGTATTATTTCAAAAAGTTTTCAATTTATGGCTTATCTTGTGCATCGGCCGTTTTACATGGCATTGGTCAAATACTTGCAGTTATGGTTATTTATAGTTCACCTGGATTAATTCTTTATTTACCGGTTTTAATATTAACTGGAGTAATAAGTGGTTTACTAACTGCAATGGTTACATCATTAGTTTTACTTAAGCTTGATAAACATATTAGTTTTATTTTAAAAGAATAAAAGTTCATCCTTTTCGACGAACTTTTTATTTGACTAAATAAAAGTAATATTCATCACTATATTAAAGTTTATGTAAAGGCCATTAAAAGAATTATTAAAATAGTAATCTTTTAAGTATTGTTAGATTTT
>CANQDY010000075.1 GCA_947593895.1 uncultured Bacilli bacterium | reverse complement strand
AGAACTAATTGGTTCTGATGGAGATCCTAAAGAAGAAACAAAACATGAAGACTACATTGGTACTGATGATGATCCAAAGAATGAACTTCAATCAAGCAATGAAGTTGAAACAAACGATGACGACCTTGATGAAGAACAAAACAATGGCGAAGTGGTCGAAGAAAAACAAGATGAAAAACAGGAAGACGAAACACTTCAAGAAGTTCCAAATGATACAGAACAAGAACAACCAATTGAAGATGAAGTTATAGAAACGGATTCTTCAGTGGAATAAGATAAAAACTATCGATTATGATATCGATAGTTTTATTTTGTCTTATAAATATTTATCAAGAGGGTGATTAAATAATATGTTATAATTTTAATGATTGAAACGTTTATAAATGGCGTTTAAATCGTTGAGAAAGAAGTGATTGTATGTCTAAAGAACAAAAAGTAATAAATTACTATGTATTATGTAATAAATTAAAGGATGTCATTAGAACAGGATGGAAAGATTGGAACGTTCAAAGAGAAAGAATTGAGAGTGTAGCTGAACACGTTTTTGGTGTTCAAATGTTAGCTATCGCTATGAAATCAGAGTACCAATATGATATTGACATCATGAAAGTAATATATATGCTTGCCATCCATGAACTAGGTGAGACAGTTATTGGCGATTTAACCCAATTTCAAATATCAAAAGAAGAAAAAGAGAAACTCGAGCATGAAGCAGTTCATAAAATATTAGGTGATTTAGTAGATGGTGATCAAATTGAAGAACTATTTCTTGAATATGATTCTCATGATACCAAAGAGGCAATGTTTGCTTATCAATGTGATAAATTGGAGTGTGATCTACAAAGTAAATTATATGATGAAGAAGGTTGTGTCGATTTAAACAAACAAGAAAACAACGATACGATGAATGATGAAAAAGTCCAGGAATTTCTCAAAAAAGGTTTGCCTTGGTCAACAATGTGGCTTCAGTTTGGGCAACAAGTTTATCCATATGATGATAACTTTAGAGCAGTTTCCAATTATGCTATTAATAATGAAATACTAAAAAAGTAGATGTTTTATATTTGTTGTGATAAAATGATTAACATAGAGGTGTAAAAATATGGATTTTGGAAATTTTGTAGGAATGGCATTAGGAATAAAATTAATGAATGGTAAAATTAAACCAAAATTTGGTGCGAGTGCTATTATAGGGATTATAATTATGGTATTATTTTTTATAGGTTTATGTTGTGCATTTATATATGGATTAATAAATGTAAATTTGGAATTTATCATAATACCTTCTTTGGGAATAGTTGCATTGGGTTATATTTTCCTAGTAAGTCCTTATACGCAAAAATCAAGTAATTATTATATTGAATTTCAAAGCGAAGACTCTTTGGCAGGTTTTAAATTGTCATATAGAGGTAAATTGGTAAATATTCAACACAAGATTGATAATCAAGGAAAAATTGCTTTTGCTAATAACGGTAGTAAATTAAGCTGTATATCATATGCTGATGGATCTAAAATGAGTAACTTTGTTAAATTTAAAATAATAAATTATTTTGCCAAATGGTTAAATGATAATAATTTGTTATCTTCAGAGGTTACTACTACTTTTGAATAAGTTGCGAAAGTTTTTAAATGTTATATTTAAATGATAAATTAGATAATTTTTTATATTGGGTTCAAACCATAAAAGCTTGAACAAATTTCTCATTGGATTATAGTTAAATAAGATTATCTTTATCACTTTCAAACTAATTGTTGAATAGAAAAAAAGAACTATTAAATAGATAGTTCTTTATTTTTTAAAATATAAACATAATAAATATTATTTATAATAGTGTAGTAATTATTTTGATAATTAAAGATATTTATATTATTATTTACTGCTATAGTTATTAAATCTTTTAAACTAGTTAAAAATATAATATTATTGCTATTTATATCAGGTTTATTTTGAATGGTTATAATTATATCGTGATATTCTTTTAAAACAGTTTCTACATTATTTTTACTGAATAAAATTTTACTTACTACTAGAATAACAACTACAGCTATAAAATCAAAGATTATTATTTCGTTGAGACCAATTCTTTGCGTATTATTTTCCAAAAAAGTATTATCTTCTTTCATCGCTATTTCAATAACATTTTCATTAATAGGAATCGTTAGTATGACATGAGGATTAACCTGGTCATTGATTTTAACATTGAGTTTAACATATAAATAAGTTTCTACTTTAATATTATAGTATTCTTGAAAAGTTTTAACATAATTGACATAATATTGATAATCTAAGTTATATTTTTCTCTTATATTAATTTCTTTTTGATTTATTTTATTTATATTTTTTAAATTAAAATCTTTAGTCCAAATTAATTTAGTACCATTGTCAGCATAGCTTTTTAGAGTAGCTGTAATATCATAAGAATAATTAATCTTTTCTTTTGTCTTGTTCTTTAAATAGTAATCAAAATAAATATCAATAGTTTTAATGGAATTGGCAATATAATAATTATTGGCTTCTATTTTATTATTAAAAAAATAAGTATTAGGCTTTAAAGTAACTTCATAGTATGTTTTGTTTTTTGATTCATATATGTTATTATTTTGAATTTTTTTACTAACATATATTACCTCTAAAAAAAGAATTCCTATTAAGAGAATAATAATGCTTGAAACTGTTAGTATTTTTAGTTTGTTTCTCTTCTTTTGCATATTTAATTCTCCATAGTAAAAAATTCATTTAACCAAATCGAAGGATAGCCTAAATATTTGATATGGAATTGATAAACACCTTTTATATCCTCTTTTTTAACTTTTATATAATCGATACTATTATTAGCATCTCCTTTGGTAACGTAATATTCATTTATACTTACAACACGATGGACAATAACTTGACTTTTATACTTGAAAACAATTATATCTCCTGGTAAAATGTTTTCTTCTCTTTTATAAATGACGACATCACCTCTTCCAAAAATAGGATTCATGCTATTTGATAGAATAGCTATGGGACGATAGTTAAACATTCCAAGCATAAATAATACTAATAGAGTAGAAGTAATGATAGTTAAAGGATAAAGAATTTCCAAATTTTTGAAAGGATGTCTATTCTTTTTATTAAAAATAAAAGATCTAAACAAATAGTAAATAATTAAAAATTTAATAAGTACAAAAGAACCTTCAATAAACCAGTTACTATGAGGAATAATTGGTAAAAAGAGTTTTGGTACTTCATTAAAAACTCTAATGATAATAGAAATATTATAATGGGTGTTTAAAGATAGATAAGTAAATAGAATATTTTGAGCAATAATAGGTATAATTGTAGATATAAAATAATGAAATAATATAATATTATGAGAGATATATATAGCCCTAAAATTGATCTCACTCATGATGATAATGATGGTTATTAAAGTCATAATTCCAAAATTATTTTTATTACTTTTAATGAGTTTATAACGCATTGTTTCAATACCACATATGGGTAATATAACTTTCCACAAGTTTATAAAAGGATTATAAGAATTTTTACTAAAGCCAACGATAATGCCACTAGCTAAATAAAGTATTAAAAAAATAGTAGATATAGTTAAAGTAATATTTATCTCTTTTTTGTTCAGTATCTTTAAATCTTGGTGGTAATAAATGACTAAAAAACATGACCAAAATAATGGATTGATAAGATTAATATAAAAGTTATTATTATATGAGAGGATATTAATTAGTGTATAAATGATTAAAAGAAAAAATAATTTTTTATTTTTAAGATTTTTCCTTTTGAACATATTGAATTATTCCAACTAACGTTTTTGTTTTAACACTGGGAATACTTTCAGTATCTTTAACATATGTTACCATAATATTGAAAGTGGTTGAATCACCTGCATTTAAGTCTTTATTAAGTTCAGAAGTAGTATAATTAATCTCTTCAATACCATCAATCTCTTCAGTAAATATTATGGTTTGTAATTCTGCGTCAATAGTTCCTAAATTTTGGATGGTTACTTCATAAATAATTTCATCTCCTGGTTTATTAAGTTTAGCTGAAAAATTGATAGTATCTTTAGTAAAAGTTGGTGTTCCAGCATCACATCCATCTGGTACTTGAACGGCTGTTATATTTGTTATTCTAACGTCCCACTCACCAGTAATTTCTGTAGTTCCATTAATAGTAAAATCTGAAGAAAATGTTGAATAACCAACAGCCATTATAATAATAGTTGCCAAAAAGACTATAAGAATTATTATTTTATTTTTACGCAAATTCATCCCCCTCCTTTAGCATTTATGCTATCCCTGCTATAATGTATACAAAATCAAATAACTTGTATGGTTAATTGGTTTAAGGTAGTAAAAAAATTATTCAAATGGATCTGATCAAATTTGGTTTAGAACTAGGTGTTGTGAAAGATTAGTTTGTTGATACTCGTTATAGTTGTTATAAGAGACTCATCATTTGGCAACAAAAAAAGAACTATCGATTAGATAGTCCTTTATTTTGAATAGTCATCGTTCTTTTCCTGTATGTTTGAATATGGACCAATAGGTATAACATCGCCATCAACATATCCCATCGCTTTCGCTCTTGTTTGAAATAAATCATACGCTCTCTCAATTTCAATATAAGAAATGCCTTTACTAAATATCGGACCATATATTGCAATTCCATATTCACTTGTCATATTTGCATTCATATATGGATTAAATCCGTTGCCAAATCCAATTTGATATGATTTTAATAATTCTTCAAAGCTAGGTAAAGAATCTAATGTTTTTTGTAATTTTTCACCTTTTAATGTTCCATCTCTCAATCCGGTAACATCGCCAAAACTCGATTTGTTATTTATCACATTTTCAAATGGGATTAAATAAATTCTATTTTTTCCATTGCAAAAATTACTTGCTAATCTTTTTGCTCTAGCTAATGCTTCGTTTTTTCTTTCTAAAGGAAAATCTTCAAATTGAGAAATTTGATAATTTAAAATTCTACAATAAAAGTCTGCTTCACTTTCACCAACAATCGGTTGAATTGGGAAATTATGATTAGGAGAACATTGAAAAACATCTTCAAAAATACCTGCTGGAAAAGTTTGCATACCATAATTAAATTCAACTGTCCCTAAAAGGGTTACATATAATGTCGATAAATTATTATCTGAATAATTAATTGTTTTTCCAAAACAGGAAGCAATATATTTTGCATCTTCAATATCTTGATTAGAAAGTCTTAAATTTGATAACCCATTTTCATCCGCTTGACTATTAAAATAACAACTCAATCCGCTCGCTAAAAAAGGCATCGGTTGAGATAAATTGTATTCTTCTAAAAACATAAGCATTTCAGTAGGATTATCATTTTTACCATATTTATCATATATTTGTTGTAATTGCGCGTTTGGTTTCACCGCTGCATTTAATGATTTTAAATAATTTGTAATAATGGTCATTATATAATCCATATTCAACATACTATAAATCTCTCCAATATCTTCATATTTATCTTAATCGAATTATATCATACTTTTAGATATTATTTTAATATTTATTAAAATCTTTTATTTGATAACTTCTTTATTAGTAATTTTGAAAAGTATATCCAAATATCTTGAGGAGGATTTTATTGAATAATTTTTTTTAAAAATATGATTCTTATATAACTTCTATGCTGATTACTTAATAAAAAAGAACTATCAACTAGATAGTTCTTTATTTTTATATGGAACGATTGTAGAAGATATCTACAACTTTTGCTCATAACGATTTGATATATAGTAAATCAATCAATTTTATTTTAATACGTAATATGTATTTTTTCCAGTACCTTTTTTTATTAAAATATGTTCCTCTAATAATTTGTTA
>CANQDY010000074.1 GCA_947593895.1 uncultured Bacilli bacterium | reverse complement strand
GGGTATATTTAGATACTAATAAAGTTGATTGTGATTTTTTTGACTTTTTAGCAGGAGATGAAAATGCATTGAATCAATTTACAGGTGAATACATGAACAATTATTCATGGGCTGAAGATACTCTTGTTTACCTGCTAAATAAGTAAGAGGTTTTATGAAAAAGAAAAATCAACGAAAAATCATTTTAATTATACTTTCAATAATAAACATCTTTTTGGTTATTGCGGCGTGTATTACTCCATCTATAATAAATGTTGTTACTAAAAACAATGTACAGAAAATTCAAATTGCTAATGCAGAAGTAGATTTTGAAAAAAAAGATATTACTAAAGGTAATATTTATTTAGATGGTGACTGGAAATATTATCCAAATAAATGGATTATCACAGATAAAGAAAGTGAATTAGATGATTTTACTTATGTTAACCCTTCTAAATCAACCGAACAAAATGTTCATTATGCAAGTTATCAAATTACATTAAAAAACTTTGAAACCAGTTCATTAACTACACTTTATCTGAATAATAGTCGATGTTCATATCGTATTTTTGTCAATGGAATAAAGTGTATTGAAAGTGGAATTCTTTCCAAAAATGATAGTATATCAAAAAATAGTATTTGCAATAAAATTGGTATATTAACGAATCTTGACACTGAAAAAACGGTATTAGTTATTGAAATATCTTGTAAATATACTCGAGGATTACAAGTAATTCCGGTATTATCAAATTATTCAGATATCAACCATCAAATCAGTATTTATGTAATTGCTGTTTCAATTATTTTTGGCTTATTTATAGCGACTTCATTAGGCGTATTAATAAATTATATCATAGATAAGAATTCATCACCTAAACCGCATATTATTGCTTTATTTTTTAATGTATTTGCGATTTTTTTGTTTCATCAACCTGGTGTTGAATTATTAAATCACATAAAAGGGTTTAACTATGAGTTTTCCTATTTTATCTTGTATGTTTTATTCCAAATATTATTTTTGATTCTATCATTTATAGTATTTGATGAATTACATAAATCAAAATTCTTAAAGAAAAAATATTTAATTTTTCCACCAATAATAACATTACTTGCAATTATTAGTTCAATTCATTTGATGTTTACAAATTATTTTGATGTAAGTGCAAAATTATTAATGATTTTATCACTTATATCTCCTGTATATATAATTATTTTATCGTTTATTTATTGTAAAAAAAATGGGAAATACAGTAGTTATCTTAGTTTTAGTCTTAATGCCTTATGGATAAGTACTTGGGTATTGCCAATTATATTCTTTAATTTAACAAATCGTTATGAAATAAATTATTTCTTTTTCTCTGTAATTATATTATCTTTATTATTTATTTCATCTTATATTATTTATTATGATTATCGAAAGCAAAAGTTATATGAATATCAAAAGGAGATTAATGATTTAAAAGATCAAATAAATCAATCAAACGCATCGATATTATTAAGTCAAATTCGACCACACTTCTTATATAATACATTAAATACAATCGTTTATTTATGTAGAAGTGATCCTAAAAGAGCAGAAGATGCAATTATCGCATTCTCAAAGTATCTTAGAGCTAATATGAATTCATTAGAAAAAAAGGAGGTTATTCCTTTTGAAGAAGAATTAAATCATATTAAAAACTATGTTAAAATTGAGCAATTACGTTTTGGTAAAAAACTAATGGTTATCTATAATATAAAAGTAATTGATTTTATGGTTCCACCATTATCAGTTCAACCACTTGTTGAAAACGCAATTAAGCATGGCATTACAAAAAAAGCAGATGGTGGTAAATTATTTTTATCGACAAACGATGATGATAATTATGTTTATATCACAATTGAAGATACTGGAGTAGGGTTTGATGTCAAAGGAATCTTAAATCACTATAAGAGTAATTCAATTGGTTTGCATAATATTACTCAAAGATTAAAAATATTATCAAATGGTGAAATTATTTTTGAAAGTAAAATTGGAAAAGGAACAAAGGTTAAAATTAAAATTCCACGGATTCAAGAAAAAAAGTAATTTTAGAAACAAATTTTCGTTTTTTTAGGGTGCAATTTCCTTTTGTAAAAATATTTTTTACTGGAAAAGCATCTTTTTTTTTAAATTATTCTGCCTAGTGCAACCGGTAGTGTTTTATTTTTGTAGAGCTACTTTAGTTGAAGAAATTTATATTCCTGAAACTATTTCTTTTATTAGAAAATCTTCTTTTACCAATCTTAAATTTATTTATTAAATAAGTTTACTACTTATTCTTCTAGTTTTCTAATAACTATTGATAGTTATATTGCTAATTATAATTCTCTTGATTAAAAGTGATAAAAAATACTAAGGACAAGGACAGCACCTTGTTTTTATTATCTCAAATTGAAGAAATGATATCTAGTTAGCAAGACAAATAATAAAATGTAATTTCTTATATTTTTTCAATGATAAAAATAGTTTCAATAGAAGATTTTTAAAAAAATTGTCGATTGTTGCACTTGTGTTGCACTTAAGTTGCGTTTGTGTTGCATACCTTATGGTATCATTGTCTGCAGAATAGGCAGATATTGCATTTTTAGTAATTCAGAAAGGAGGTTATAGTCAGATGGCAGGGTTAAAAGGAATTAAGAAAAATTCTATTGAAACAATTACAAAAAATTTACCTTCCCCAATTAAGCAACATATGAAAAGATGCAGAGATTTTGGAGAATTTTTACTTCACAGAATGTTGAATGATGATGACTTTATTAATATAGTCTTTAATAAGCGAAATATGTTAAATGCAATTTATTATCACGACATTGGGAAAAGCGAAATCTTAAAAGATTATATTCAATTTAAATATTGCAAAACTAAAGAGAGTCAAAACATTTATTTCACTCATGTTGAAAAAGGAATTGAAATTATAAAAAGGTTACTTCCAAATGATATTCTTAAATATAGTAAAGATTCGTTTGAAACTTATTTATATCAATGTATCAGTCAACACCATGAAGCAATGAATGGAAAAGGTTATCCGGGAAGATTTAATGAAACACAAATATCACTTGCAGGTAGAGTTTGTAGCATCATTGATAAGTTTGATAATTTTGTTTTTGTCGGTAATACTGGTGAGATTAAATTTAAAGAAGGACTAGAAAAATTTAAAAAAGAAATTGGTATTACACTTGATCCAAAGATTTCTAATTTATTTATTAAAGATGAAGAAGTTCTTGAAGAATATGTTAATCGAATCGCAGTAACAGAAAAAAATCGTATAAGAAGTAATCCCTATGGAATTATCATGTTATATGAACCAATTTATAATTTATATAATAAAGAAGAAATTAACTTTGAATCAAGAATGCGAATTAATGACCCTTATTTTGGATTAATGAAACCAGGATTATTTATTCCAATATCTGAAAAGAGTAATCAGATTTACGAATTATTCTATTTAACATTAGGTAAAGTATGTCAAACAATTATTAAATTAGAAAATAGAAATGTAAATTTTAATCGAATTACTCTTCATATGAATGCCAGACAATTATATCGGGATAATTTCATAAAGGCCGTGTCTGATGTAATTAATAAATATCAAGTATCTCCTCAAAAAATAACTTTTGAAATTACTCAAAGGGATGAACTTGAAAAAACAGAAGCAATTAACAATACCTTAATGGAACTAAGAGAAATGGGATTCAAAATCATTCTTGATGAATTTGGAGAACAATTTGCATCATTTGATCTATTATCTGATTTACCATTTGATGGAGTAAAAATCAGCGAACGTTATACTAAAGATCTTGACCGAAATACAAAAAATATTGAAATTGTGAAAGGTATGATTCAAACCGTAAGAAATTTGAAACTTGAAGTTATTTGTCAAGGAATTGACAATGATGAACAAGAGAATCTAGTTAAATCATTTGGTTGCAACTATGTTCAAGGTGAAAAATATAGTTTACCAATGCGTGATTCCAAATTAGTAAACTATCTTGATGAATCAGATAAAACTGAAGAAGAATTATGAGAAAGAAAAATTTAAAACTAAATAAAAAATTAAGTTCAAAAGAAAAAAACATTGTTGATAAAGCAATAGTTAATAGTCAGGCTAGAAAAGTTTATCATCGTAAAATATTAATTCGGTCAATAACTATAATACTATCGGTTATCTTCTTGTTACTTCTTACTTCATTTGGAGTTAGTTCATTACTTAATTCTAAAGGTGGTTTATCAGTATTAATTAATCAAAGAGATACAAGAATTTCATTATCGGAAACAAGAGATTTAGAGAAAAAGAAAGTTTATCTAAATGCCAAAGGAATCGATTATTGTGACAATATCACTTATGATTGGTTACCAGACGATTTAGATCAAATTGATGGTTCCCATAACGGGAGCAACTACTTCGCATATACATTTTATTTAATTAATACAGGAACAGAAATTGTTAATGTATATAGCGAATTAAGAGTAACCGCGAATACGATGAACGCAGTCGAGGCTACAAGAATTATGGTTATTAAAGATGATGTTACAAACATCTATGCAAAACCTCGTACCAGTGATGGAGCAAGAGAGGAAGTACCCCAACAGGTATTAAATTTTAAATCTGACACTCAGGTATATGAAGAGACAATAAATGAGTTTGTACCAGAATCATTAATAAAATACACAATAGTAATTTGGTTAGAGGGATTTGATCCAGAATGTAACGACAACATTCTTGGTGGTGGAGTTAAATTCGTATTAGAATTTTCTATCATTGACGATCAAAAAGAGCCATCAACTCCTCAAAACTGATTATGTGTAAATAACAAAGAAAAACTACAGGATTTAAAAAGGAAAAGGAGAAAAAATTATGAAAAACAAAAAAAATTCAAAAAGTAAAAAGCTTGCGATTATTCCAGTATTTGCTATGTTATTAACTGGAATTGTATCAATCACAGGCGTAACCTATGCGTGGTTCTCATCTGGAGATAACGCAGAAGTTTCAGACATTGATTTAAAAGTCAAAACAGCAGATGGTATTTTAGCATCGTGGACTGGTAAAGATGGAACTTGGAAAAGTGCATTAAGTTTATCAGAAAATGATAATAAAAATGGAGCATTTAAAGTTACTCCAACAAAAGAAGTTTCGGAAGTTTCTACAGTTAATGAAGTTACTAAAGGTATTCCAACTTTTTATTCAGCAAGACTTGGAACTGATGGTGATACTTTAGTTACTGAAGCTCAACCAACAGCAAGAGAACGAGATGCAGATATTGATTATGTAATTTTTGATATCTACTTTAAAGTTGATAGAGATACTTATTTATTTTTAGGTGCAAATTCATCAGTTGAATCTTATGATATGGTTCCATCCGATTCTGAAGGTCACCCAGAAATACTTGATCAGAGAAAAGACACTGATACAGAAAAAGCTGTTCGTGTAGGATTTATTGATCAAGGTAGTTCAGAAGAAAATAAAGAATCTGGGGAAAAACAACAAGTTCAAGGTTTATTTAATGGAACTAATATGGTTATTTGGGAACCACATGAAACTGAACATATCTCAGCCTCTGGCATTTTAACTGAAACAAAAGAAACATATAAAGGTGTTTGCGGTGCAGGAGAATTCAAAATTTCTGAAGCAGATGAATCAAAGTTAAAAACAGTTACAACCCATACAAAAAGTGAATTGTCAGTACCTGTTGATAAAAATCCAGATGAAGGTGATTATGATGGAAATTATTTAGTTCATCTAGAAAAAGGATATAACAAAGTTACTGTTTGTGTTTGGTTAGAAGGTCAAGATGTTGATTGTTTGAATGATATTTCAGGTAGTACATTACATACTAAAATTGATTTTGCAAGATATAAAACACCTGAAGACTAATAACTCGCTTTCCACACCTTTAAGTTTTTCACTTGTTGCATATGTTTCGCGCCGTCCGACATGC
>CANQDY010000073.1 GCA_947593895.1 uncultured Bacilli bacterium | reverse complement strand
TCAATCAAAAGGAAATAATCAAATTGTCTTTTTGTCAATATCTTTCTTCCGTTGCAATAACTTTGTCACTTAACAAAATTATTGTAAAACGGATTTATCTCTTTTCTTTTCATATCATATCAATTAAACTATAAACAAGTGGTGTAAGTCATGATTTATTTAACGAAAGAAGATTATTTTGAAGTATATTTAGCATCGATGATTTCAGCAAATGATCGTGATGTTTTATTTATGCTCTATCAACCAATAATCGGTCATCATGCAACAGCTTTATATCTATCGTTATATGCTGAATTTAAAAAACAAGAATTATCTAGTTTATCTTCACATCAGGACTTGATTGAGACAATGAATATAACATTAGATGATTTAATTGAATCAAGAAGACTACTTGAGGGTATTGGATTAATGCAGACTTACTACAAAAAGGATCAAAATGGCTCATATTTTAAGTATGTACTTTTTGCTCCAAAAACACCGAGTGATTTTTTTAGTGATGTGTTATTAAGAGGTCTTTTAGTTAGAAGCATTGGTGAAAAAAAGACTAATAAAATTAGTAACATTTATAAGTCAAAGCAGCTTGATTTAGATGGATATGATGAAATAACTGAAAGCTTTGTTAATGTTTTTCATCCTGATTTTGATTCAAACGTTTTTTATTCATCGTTTGATTATGATCATTCATATCAAAGAAAAACAAAAGATATTAGCAAAGGATTTGATAAAGGTAACTTTTTAAAAACAATTGGAAAGACACATCAAATTAAACCAGAAATATTTAAAGATAATGATTTAGATGAAATAGCAAAAATCGCACTTTTATATGGTGTTGATGAATGCACAATGACAGATTTTGTCGCTCGATCAATTGAATCAGATGGTTTAATTGATTTTGAAAAATTGAAAAAACTTTCATTAAGAGATTTATCCTTTGCACCAATTCGGACAAATAATGTAAAATCAAGTGATTTTTTTGATGGTGATGGCATTATTGTTAAAAAGATTAATTTGATGTCAACAACTTCTGCAATTGATTATTTAAAAATCAAACAAAATAATGGGGCTATTTCTCCTAGTGACATAAAGCTTATTGATGATTTAGCTAATAAATTTGGACTTAATTCTCAAGTTATTAATCCTTTAATTGACTATGTTTTAGAAAATTATGAAAATCGTCTTCCTAGATCACTTGTATTAAAAATAGGTGCGACATTATCTAGAAATCAAATTCAAAGTACAGTTGATGCGATGAATTATTTATACAAAGTAAAAAACTATGAAAAAAATACAAAAAAAGTGCAAAGTAGTAAAGAAGATAAGCCAGTAACCAAAGAAGATATAACTTCGCTTTTAGATGAAATAGGTGAAAATTAAAATGGAAATTGTTTTACCAGAAATAAATGAAAAAGTTTTAAATAAAATAAAGAATGAATGTTTCGATCGAATTATTAAAGATGAACTTATTTTAGATATAATTCGTACTAATGATATTGACGCAAATTTTATTAAACGTCACTTATATTATTTTTCGTTGTATCTTAATGATCATAATATTTGTTCTTCTTGTCCGGGACCATTAATTTGTAAAAAAAAGAATAGTCACTTATGTATGGACTTAAGTATTGATAAGAAAAACGATAATGTTTCTTTTGTATATCACAAATGCAAAGAAGAAAAAAAAATTAGCGGCATTAAAAGGAAATTTTGGCTTAGACAATTTGAAAATCAATACTTATATTATTCATTTAGAGATTCTCTGAAAAATTTTGCTTTTGAAAGACATAATGTTGTAAAAAAAATGATTGAGTATACAAAAAATCCTTCTAATAAAGGAATATATGTATCTGGTGACATAGGAACTGGAAAATCATTTATTTTAAAGTTATTTTCAGTGTATTTAGCAAAAAATGAAAATACTAAATCAATTGTTTTTGTTGATTGTGGAAATGAATTTAAGTCACTTGAAAATTGTTATAATACTGCTATTGAATACTTTAATTATTATCTTGAGCAGTTTAAGGAAGTGCAATATTTATTTTTAGACGATTTTGGAAAGGAATTTAAGAATGACTTTGTGTTAAGTTCAATTCTTATACCAGTTATTGAATATCGCCTAGAGAAACATCTTCCAATTTTTATCTCATCTGACTATTTTTTATCTGATATCAAAAGTGCTTATTCATATGTGAGCAAGAATTATAAAGCCTCTAAACATCTGGCGGATATGCTTGATGAACTAGTTATTGAAGTAAATCTTTTGGGTATGTCATATTATAAAATGAAATAAATAAATAACATTATGCATATATTTATCGTGGTGATCCCATGATTTTTTTAAATAATGAAAAATGTAAGATTACAGATTTTAAGAAAATTGACTTGATAGAAGAAAATCAAATCAAGATTATTTTAAAAAATCAAAATTTAAAAATAGATGGTTCTAAATTACATCTGGTTTATTTTTCAAAAGAAGAAATTTTAATTATGGGAAAAATTGAAAATATAAAGCTATATGATCAAAATTAAAACATATTATCGTTGTCAAGTAACCTATTATTCAAAGGAAGTCTTTATTGCTTCGTGTTTTCATCATGGAATAGATATCTATGATTTTATTATTAATGACCGATACAATTATGAGTTTATTGTGTCAAAAAAAGATTACAAAAAACTTAAAAACTTTTATCTTGAATTAAGTATTATAAAAAAATATGGTTATGAGTCATTTTTTAATTTTGTTTGGATAAATAAATTTGCATTTTCATTACTAATTTTATCTATTTTATTATATTTATTTTTAGGAACGAGAATTTATTGTGTTAAAATCAATGGAACAAGCGATTCCATTAATAATTATATTTCAAAAAGACTTGATGAATTAGATATATGTAGATCAAGAAAAATGCCTTCGTCTGATGAATTAAAGCAAATTGAAGATATTTTGCAGATGGAATTATTGGAGAAGCTTGAGCTAATCTCAATTAATTCAAAAGGAACATATATATTCGTTAATTATGAAAAAAAAGGTGATATAGTGGAAATCGAACAAAAGCATGGAAAAATGTATGCTAAGAAGGAAGGAATAATTAAATCATTTGATATTGAATCAGGAAAAATTGTCAAAGAGATAAATGATTATGTAAATGCTGGCGATTTACTTGTTGATGACACAATCTTATACAAGGACAAAGCAATAGTTGTCGGAACATTGGGACGAGTAATGGCTTATACCTATAATGATATTACTATTTCTTGCTCATCTAAAGGATTAGAAAAGTCTGAAGTGTATCAATTGCTTCTTTCAAAAGCAAGATTTGAAGTAAGCAAGAATTTTGATCGATATTCATATATCGACAAGGAAATTATTATGTCATATATTAATCAAAACGACATTGCCAATATGACGATTCATTATACTTTAGTGGAAAATATTGCAAAATTCTAAAAATATTTTTTTCCGACAATAAATATATTGGAGGAAAAAAAGATGTATTATCAAATTAAACAAATTGATAAATCCGATTGCGGATTTGCTTGTCTTAAAATTATTTTAGCACATTTTCATCGCTGCTCAGGTTTTCTCTTTATCGACAATAAATATCGAAAAATGAACTTTTTTGAAATAAAAAATGAACTTGAGAAAAATTATATATCATGTTTGGGGATAAAAATTAACAATTTATCACTTTTAAAAAAAAGAAAGTTTTTAATCGTTCAAATAAAGGAAAATGAAACATTTCATTTTGTTATTTTTATAAAGCAAGTATTCAAATATGTTATTATTTTTGATCCTAAAATTGGAAAGAGAATATTAAAACTCAATTACTTTGGAAAAATATTTACTTGTAATTTGATAATGGTGAAAAGAAAGATCAGAAAAGTTAAAATCAAAGCACCTCATTTTATCGAATTTCCATTTTTAGTCAGTTATTTATCATCAATTTGCATTGATTTTGGATTTATATATCTCTTAACTTATTTCGTAAATAGTAGAAAAAATAGTAATTTATTAGTATTAATTTCTATTGCAATTCTTTTAAATTTTGGCTTTAAAATTATTATTTTATTTGTGTATAACAAGAAATTAGATAATAAATATTTAGATGAATTAATAAAAAATAGAATTGGTCTTGATGAAATTGAAGTTATAAATACATTAAAAATTAATAAGGTAAACATTTTTAAAAATATAGGTCAATTATTTATAGCGGTATTTATCGCCTATGTACTTCTGTGCGATAACTATTTACATAGTTATTTTTTATTAATGTTATTATTGATAATGACATTAGGTTTATTAGTTGGAGATAATATTCTATTAATCATAAAAGAACAAGTATCCCAATTTGAAAAAAGTTATGCGTTAAATCCATCAAATAGTCGATATAAAAAATTAAAAAAGAAATCTTTTGTTCTAGCATCCTATTTATTACTATCAAAGCTTGGACTTGTAGTTATAATTGGTTTATTTGCATTATGTTTGTTCATTTTTAAGAATGAAACGTCATTTACATATTTGATGTTTTGCTTTTTTACTTATTATAGTTTCTATCTACTTTTAAGTGAGTCGATTAAAAAATTCAGTCAGAATTTCTTAGACATGAAAAGTTCATACTGCAAATATTTGAAAATTAAGGATAAATATAAATAGTAAATTATTCTGATTTTGAATCAATAAAAGTTAATATTTATTAAAAATTATTATTGTGATAAAATGAATAATGAGGTTTAAATATGAAAATTGAATTGTCATTTTATAACGATACAAATGAAAAAAATTTTTCTAAACGTTATTTTTTTAATATTGCAAAAACAATATTTCAGCATTTGAACTTAGATGATTATTTTATTTTTGAGGTAAATTTGGTTTCTCTTGATCAAATTCATCAAATTAATAAACAGTATCGCAAAATTGATCGACCTACTGACGTTATTTCTTTTGCATTTGAGGATTATTTTGAAGGAGAAAATAAAATTATTCATTCAAATAGTTTACCAAGAGATTTAGGTGAGATTTTTATTTGTGTTGATAAATGCAAAGCTCAGGCAGAAGAATTTGCTCATTCTGTTGATCGAGAAATGGCTTTTCTTTTTACACATGGAATTTTACATTTACTAGGTTACAATCATATAAAAAAAGAAGATGAAGTTATAATGTTTAAAGTTCAGGATGAAATAATGGACATACTAGGATTATAATGCAATCATTTTATGATTCTTTTTTATAAATTTTGTGATTGCTAAATTATGATATTTAAACTATAATTGAATTCCCAAACAAAATATAGTAAATAAGAGGAGAAAATGAGATGGAAATTAACGAATTAATTAATCATGCAAAAGAGGCGAGTAAATTATCTTACTCACCATATTCGAAATTTGCTGTAGGTGCACTTGTAACTACAAAAGATGGTAAATATTTTTATGGAGCGAATATTGAAAATGCAGCGTATCCTTCGGGTATATGCGCAGAGCGATGTGCATTATATCATGCATACATGCATGGCTATAAAAAAGATGATTTAGATTCGCTTATAATAATTGCAGATAGTGATAGTTTACCATATCCATGTGGAGCGTGTCGTCAGGTTATTTCAGAATTATTTCCTCTTGATGGAAAAGTCTTTGTTGCAAATTTTAAAGGTGATTACTTGCAGACAAATATTAAAGAGTTACTTCCATATATTTTTAGCTCTTCTAACTTGGAGTGATGAAATGAAAAGTGGATTTATTTCTATTATTGGAAAAACAAATGCGGGAAAATCAACATTAATTAATTTAATAACTAAAAATAAAATTTCTATTTGTACGCCTAAACCACAGACGACTAGAAATTCGATTCAAGGTATTTATAATGATTATGATTCACAAATTGTTTTTATTGACACTCCTGGCTTTTTATCACCACATCAAAAACTTGATGAATATATGAACCGACAAGCATT
>CANQDY010000072.1 GCA_947593895.1 uncultured Bacilli bacterium | reverse complement strand
AGCATTATCAAGGTGGAAAGCACAAAATGCCAATTATGTTCGCTCCAGTTTTATTTAGTATTTCCAGTAAAGATAAAGAACTTATTGTTGATTATTTAGATTGGTTTAATTCCTGTATAAGACTACGCTCTACAATAAAAGAAAAAATAGTTCTTGCGATGGAAGAAATAAGGAGTAAGTGGTATAAATATTCTGATGAAAAAATTGGAATTATTGCATGCACTAGTGAAAGACATAATGCCATTACTCCAATTCTAAGAAAAGAAAATAATGAATTTATTGCTTATGTGATATTAAGAAATAATCGTTGTGATGAAACTTACTCAGATGGAATTTTCCACTCTCATCCAGAATATCATTCAATAAAAAAAGAGGGAATTGGTCTAATTGAGGCAATGGGATTACTTATTTTACCAGGAAGACTTAAAAGACAGATTGGGGAAATAGCTAAAATTTTAAGTCAGGATTTACGACCTGATTTATCAGATTATTTATGTAAAAATCAAGATATGTTAATTCATAAAGATTTAATTGTAAGACTTTATAAACTATATCCAAATCAAATTTCTTTGCAAAAAGCCCAACAATTATTGCAGGATGAAATTAGTCAAGCTTGTTATCATATTCTAGAGAATACTGCGGTATTTAAAAGAACGAAGCAAGGTATTGAACATGCAAAGATGTTTTTAAAAACTTTAAAAATATAAGTATAATTTACTATATCGATTTTAAATGATAAATATTTTTAAGATATTTTGAAAATGCTTTTTATAACAATAATTAATTGATTTAATAAATTTGAAAAAAAATAAGTATGCTTTATGCCAAAACAAATGTTTCAGAACATTTTTTATAAAAAATAGTTTATTTTACTATAAAGAGCAAATAACTATTTTCTATGTTGTTTTTATTTTTTTATAATGATACAAATGGTAATTTCTATGCGAAGTTTTTTAGTGAAGGTTTTGTTTGAATGTTGCTATTTATTGGCATAATTTTTGCTTTAGCAATCGTATTTTTATCACATTCAAATGTCATAAAAAATATCAAAATAATACTATTGCATATCAATTTTTGATAATTATCGACCAATTTTTATATAAGTCTTGCTATTGAAATGATTTATTGACATGCTTTATTAAAATTAGTTATGAACTTTGTGTTTAGTATTTTAAATAATATTATAGAAAATAACTTTGATTTATATTACATTAGTTTTAGTTATTGTAACCTATAACCTATGAGGTTTTTTTCTTATTTTCAAAAAAATTATCATTTAAAAGTAGTATGCCAAAGTCATTTGCAAGATAAATTTGCAAATAGCCATAATAGATTGGTTTAGATGAATTATATTGAAATATCATCATTTTTGGTGTTTAATTTATTTGTTAAATTATTATCGTATTTTTATGATAAAACTATATTTATAGATTGGAAGGAAGAAATTAATGAAATTATTATCAAATGATATTTACTATATTGGAGTCAACGATCATTCAATTGACTTATTTGAAGGCCAGTATATTGTTCCAAACGGAATGGCTTATAATTCATATTTGATTTTGGATGACAAAATTGCAATTATGGATTCAGTCGATATAAATTTTAAAAATGAATGGATTAATAACATTAAGGAAATTTTAAAAGACAAAACACCTACATATTTAATTATTCATCATATGGAACCAGATCATTCTGCAAATATTATTAGTTTAATTAATGAATATCCTGAAATTGTTTTAGTTGGAAACACTAAGACATTTACAATGCTTGATCAGTTTTTTAGAGGTTTAGAGTATCATAGATTAATTGTTAAAGATAATGATGTATTAAATCTAGGGCATCACCATATTAAATTTATTATGGCACCAATGGTTCATTGGCCTGAAGTTATGGTGAGTTATGATGAAGATTCCAAGACTCTTTTCAGCGCAGATGCTTTTGGTAAATTCGGAGCATTAGATGTTGATGAGGATTGGGCTTGTGAAGCTAGAAGATATTATTTTGGAATTGTTGGTAAATATGGCATGCAAGTTCAAATATTATTAAAAAAACTTGCCATATTACCTGTTGAACGTATTTGTGCTTTACATGGACCAATTTTAAAATCTAATATTGATTATTATTTGAATTTATATCAAACCTGGTCTTCATATTCGGTTGAAACTGATGGTGTATTTATTGCTTACTCATCAGTTTATGGAAATACTAAAAAGGCAGTTATGCTCTTAAAAGAGGAATTAGAGAAAAAGCACATTAAAGTTTCTGCAAGCGACTTAGCCCGTGATGATTTAGCGGAGGCAATTGAGGATGCATTTAAATATGGTAAGTTAGTAATTGCGACAACTACATATAATTCGGGAATTTTCCCATGTGTAGAGAGTTTTATAAATGCTTTAAAGGAAAGAAACTACCAAAAAAGAAAGATTGCTATTATTGAAAATGGTACTTGGGCACCAAATGTTATAAAAACAATAAAAGCTTGTTTTGAGGCAAATAAAGAAATAAGCTTTATTGAACCATTTGTTAGTATCAAATCTTCTTTAGATGATAAGAATATTAATGATATTAAAGAACTTGCTAATGCGTTGATAGATTAATTAAAAAAAGAGTAACCATTTAGTTGCTAAAATATAAAAAGTGTAAACTTCGGTTTATACTTTTATTTTTCAAAAAATAGCTTATCTTAAATTGATTTATAATGAAAACAAAATAGGAATAATATATTATAAATTTGTTGGAAATATTGATTCTCAAAAGGAAATATCATTATGGAAAGGATAATTGAATTTATGGATTATCTTAGCTGTTTAAGGATGTTAAAAAAGTAAAAAACTTAAAATAAGAGTAAAAAGGGTTGGTGTTAATAATGGAAGTATTATTAGAAGTAAAAGATTTAAAAAAAACATTTAAGTTAACTAAAAGACAACAAAAACTTAATTGTTCTAAAGAAAAATATAAAGTTGCTGTAAATGGATTGTCATTTAATGCATATAAGGGGGAAATTTATGGCTTACTTGGACCAAATGGCGCTGGTAAAACAACAACTTTAAGAATTATTTCGACATTAATTAAATCAGATGAAGGTGATGCCTATATCAATGGAATTAGTGTAAAAAATAATCCAGGTGAAGTCAGAAAAATGATTGGTTTTTTAACAAGTGAATTAAAGTTAGAAGATTTCTTTACTCCAAATTATTTGTTTGATTATTTTGCTACACTACATAAAATGACTAAAGAAGAAATTGAAAAAAGAAAAACAGAATTATTTGAACGATTTGGAATTGAAAAATTTAAAGAAGTTAAGATTTGTGATCTATCAACTGGTATGAAGCAAAAAGTATCAATTGTTATATCAATTATTCATAATCCAGATATTATCATTTTTGATGAACCAACAAATGGTTTAGATGTTATTACTGCGAAAACAGTTACTGATTTCTTATTTGAATTAAAAAAAGAAGGGAAAACAGTTATTCTTTCTACCCATATTTTCTCACTTGTTGAAAAACTATGTGATCGAGTTGGAATAATTATTGAAGGGAGAATGATTAAAGATGATTTACTTAGTAATTTAACTAAAGATAAATCTCTTGAGGATGTCTTCTTTGAAATTTATAAACAGGAAGTAGGTGAGTAGAATGAAAGAAATGAAAACTATTATAAAAAAAGAATTAAAAAGATTCTTTACAGACTATCGAATTTTATTTTCTTTGTTTTTACCAGGAGTTTTAATTTTTATAATGTATTCGATTATGGGATCATTTATGTCTAAAGCAATGGATCCAAAAATTACTGAGTTTAATGTCGCTATTGTTAATGAACCAGAAGAGTTTAAATCATTTTTAAAAGTTGAAGGCTGGGAAGTTAAAATTAACGAAAAGGATTATGAAAAGCAAGAAGCAATTGAGTTAATTAAAAATAAAGAATTAGATTTATATATTGCTTATGATGAAAACTTTTATATGAATATGGAAAGTTATGAAGTCGGAAGCGGAGAACCTCCAAAAGTTGAAATTTATTATAACTCTTCAGCGGAATCTTCTGCAATTATCTATTCATATTACACTGAATGTTTAGATGAATTTGAATCGACCATATCAAATAAGTTTGATATCAATCCAAATATCAATGAAAATTATAATCAGGTTGAGGATAAGGATATGACAGTTCAAATCTTATCTTACGTTATGCCATTATTATTAACAACATTTCTATTTACTGGGTCGTTAGGTATTTGTTCTGAATCAATTGCGGGTGAAAAAGAAAGGGGAACAATTGCTACTTTATTAATAACCCCAACTAAAAGAAGTCATATTGTTTTAGGTAAAATAATTAGTTTAGGAATTACTTCTATGGCCTCCTCTATTGTAAGCTTTATTGGATTAATTCTATCACTTCCAAAACTAACGGGAACTAGTTTTGATTTTAGTTCTTATGGAGTTGGAACTATATTTTCAATGTTAGGAATTATTGTTGTTACAGTATTATTATTCACAACTTTATTAACAATTATTTCTACAATTTCAAAAAGTGTAAAAGAAGCAACCTCATATTCCACCCCGTTAATGATTTTGATTATTTTAATTGGCTTTTCCAACTTTATGTCTTCTGGTGCGGTAGCAAACCATTTTTTATATTTAATCCCATTTTATAATATTATACAAAGTTTAATTGGAATCTTTAGTTTAAGCCTATCAACATTAGATTTATTGTTATGTATTTTTTCAAATATTTTCTACATAGCTATTGGTGTTTTCACATTGACAAAGATGTTTAATAACGAAAAAATCATATTTAATAAATAAATGGTGGAAGTTAAGAAAAAGAAAAATTTATTATATTTATTACATTAATCAAGAAATTTTTACAACAGTATTAATCCATAAAGAAGTATATGGAAAAAGACGCAATAAAAAATTTTACCATAAAGTGGATAACTTTAGTGAAATTAGTGCAAAAAAAGATGAAAACAAAAAATATTCAAGTAAATAATTTAGTAATTATTAATATGAAATAAATTTATATAATTAAGTTTTATTGGATATAGATTTATTTGACAATTGTATAAAAAGTTTACGCTTGATAAACCTGATACCGAATTTATCTAGTCAAGTTCAATGTAATTAAAATTAATCAATCTTTATCAAGTAAATTTTATATATTTTAAACATTAAAATATTTTGAGGTAAATTAAACATTTCTGTTAATACAAATGGTAATGTAAAACTATTAAATTTAATTATTAAAAACATTAGATATTATCCAAATTTTGGTAATATCTTTTTTTAACTTGAAAATTGTACTTTAGTGAAAAAAGCAAAATAACTCAATGATAAGTACTTAGCATAATAATTAATATTTTATAGTTTATAATAAATATCTTTGGTAAAAAAGTTAAGTTTGTTTTATTTATAACATACTATAGTGAATAAGAATATAGCATTTTAAAATAATATTTAATTTGATTTTTTTATATTCATAATTAAGATATTTTAAATAAGTAAATTTGATAAATTCTTTAAAGTAAATGGAGATATCAATTCTCAATAATATTATCTCTTTGTAAACTCTTATAATAGTAGGTTTCATTAAGGAAAATAAGAAATGAAAAAATCTTTAAATCTAAATAATTATTGACATTTAACTTATTTTTAATTATAAAAATAAAGTTGGTGTTTAAAGTTATGGAAAATATAGTAAAGCAAAACAAAATGGCTACAATGCCAGTATTCAAATTATTGATTAGTATGTCATTTCCAATGATTATTTCAATGCTGGTTCAATCCTTATATAATTTAGTTGATTCAATCTATGTTGGTCATTTTTCACAAAGTGCCTTAACTGCAGTTGGTCTTTGTTTTCCATTTCAAAATTTAGTAATTGCTTTTGCAACTGGAATTGGTGTTGGAATTAATGCGATTCTAAGTAAGTCGTTAGGTGAAAACAATAAAGAGAAAGCCTCAAAAACCGCAACTAATGGATTAGTATTGATTTTTATAGTTGCATTAA
>CANQDY010000071.1 GCA_947593895.1 uncultured Bacilli bacterium | reverse complement strand
AAAAAATTATTTGAAAATAGTCAATTAATTAGTTATCCAAATTTTACATCTGCATATAAAGCAGTTGAAGATTGTCAATGTGATGCGTGTGTTTTACCTCTTGAAAATAGTACTGCAGGTGATGTTGGATCAGTTATGGATCTTCTATTTTCTGGCTCGCTTTTTATTAATGATATTGTTAATATTGATATAGTACATAATTTAATTGTTAATCCAAATACTAAAAAGGAAGATATTAAAACAGTAGTAAGTCATCCTCAAGCCTTAGCGCAATGTCAGAAGTATATTGAATCAAATCATTATTCAAAAATCGAATGCTCAAACACAGCAATTGCGGCCAAAGAGTTATCATTAAATCCTGATTCTTCAAAGGCAGTTATTGCTAGTAAAGATGTTGCTTTACTTTATGATTTAAAAATACTTGAAAATGATATTAATGAAGAGAGAAACAATTCTACTCGTTTTGCTGTGTTTACAAAATCATTGAATCAACAAACTAGCGGCGCTAAAATGGGTGAACATTTTATTTTAGTGTTTACGGTTTTAAATGAGGCAGGCGCTTTGGCAAAGACCTTAAATATCATCGGTGCACATGGCTTTAATATGCGCACTTTAAGAAGTCGCCCATTAAAAGAATTGCAATGGAATTATTATTTCTTTGTTGAACTTGATGGTAATGTCAATTCTAATGATGGAAAAGATATGATTAATGAGTTAAAAGGAGTATGTGATCGCTTAAAAGTAGTCGGATACTATTATTCTCATACTGAATGGTAGGTAATGATTATGATTATTAAAATTAAAACAACTAATTCATCGTATGATATTGTAATAGAGAAGAATGTTTTAAATCATGTTGAGGATTACTTAAATTTAAAAAGAAAAGTAATCATTTTAACTGACGATGGTGTTCCAAAAGAATATATTGATAATGTTTTTTCAAAATGTGAAACTTGTTTTATTTATACTATTAAACAAGGTGAAAATAGTAAAAATTTTGATAATTATGAGAAACTTTTAAAATTTATGATTGAAAATAATTTTACTAGAAAAGATTGTTTGATATCTCTAGGAGGAGGAGTAGTTGGTGATTTAGGTGGGTTTGTTGCTTCAACTTTTATGCGAGGAATTACCTTTTACAATTTACCAACAACTTTATTAAGTCAAGTTGATTCATCAATCGGTGGAAAAACTGCGATAGATATGGGAGGATACAAAAACCTTGTAGGTTCATTTTATCCTCCATCAAAAGTTTTGATTGATTCAACAACTTTAAAGACTTTAGATCAAAGACAATTATATTCTGGTTTAGTAGAATCAATTAAAATGAGTTTGACACATAGTCAAAAACTTTTTGATCTAATCTTTAATAGTAAAAATTTATATGATGATATTGACGAGATTATCTGTCAATCTTTATTAATCAAGAAACAAGTTGTTGAAAAAGATGAAAAAGAGTTAGAGTTTAGGAAAGTTTTAAATTTCGGTCATACAATTGGTCATATTATTGAAAGTAAATCAAAATATTCATATCTTCATGGTGAATGTGTTGCAAAAGGAATGACTTATTTTGTTAGCGAAGAAGTAAAAACAAAATTACTTAATTTATTAAATAAATACAATTTACCTCCTAAAGAATGTAATCTTTCGCTTGATAATATTTATGATTATCTTCTACATGATAAAAAAACTCACAATAAGTCAATTGATGTTATTTTCGTCAATAAAATTGGTAGTTTCCAAATAAAAAATATGACAATTGATGAACTAATTAAGTATTTGGAGGTAAAATAGATGAGAAATATAATTGGAAATAATTTGACGTTAACTCTATTTGGAGAAAGTCATAATCCAGAAATTGGTGTAGTTTTAGATGGTTTGGGCGCAGGAATAAAAATCGATGAAGATTATATTTCTTTGTGTTTAAGCAGAAGAAAACCAAATTCAATGATTGAAACTTCAAGAAAAGAAAGTGATCATTATCGTTTTTTTAGTGGTGTCTTTAATTCTTGTACTACAGGAAGTAGCATAGGTATCATTGTTGAAAATGAAAATATTAAGTCTGATGATTATGATGATATATCTCATTTAGCGCGTCCGGGACATGCTGACTACACTTCATTTATTAAATATCATGGCTATAATGATTATCGCGGTGGAGGACACTTTTCTGGAAGACTAACAACACCGATTGTAATTGCCGGAGCAATAGTAAAAAAAGCTCTTGAAAAATTTAATATAAAAATTGTTTCTCACATCAAACAAATTGGTAATGTTAATGACCGTGATTTTGAAGATTTTAATAAAGACATTAATCTGGTTAAAGATCAGTTTTTTCCTGTTTTAGATCAAGTTCAAAATCAAATGGAAGAAGAAATCATTAAAGCAAGAAGTGAATTTGATTCAATTGGTGGTAAAATTCAATTGGCAATAATCAATTTACCAGTTGGTCTTGGCGAACCATATTTTTCCTCACTTGAAAGTGAAATAAGTAAAGCAATGTTTTCTTTAGGTGGCGTAAAAGGAATTGAGTTTGGTTTAGGTTTTGGTTTTTGCTCATCAAGAGGAAGCAAAGTAAATGATTCATTTATTTATTCAGAGGGCAAAGTTATAACTAAAACTAATAATAATGGAGGTATTAATGGAGGAATTTCTAATGGAATGCCAGTTGTTTTTTCATTAGCTATTAAACCAACTCCATCAATTTTAAAAACGCAAAAAACAATTGATTTTAAAAATGGAATTAATGATGTAATAAATATTAAAGGACGTCATGATCCTTGTATTGTTAGGAGAATATGCGTTGTTAGCGAAGCATTAACTGCATTAGTTATTGGTGATTTATTAATCACAAAATATGGCAATGATGTATTTATAAAGGAAAATTTAGATTAGTATGGAATATGGATTAATTGGAAAAAAATTAGATCATAGTTTTTCAAAAGAAATACACGAATCGATTGGAAAGTATCCTTATGAATTGATTGAACTTGATGAAAGTGAATTTGAAAATTTTATTAGAAAAAAAGAATTTAAAGCAATTAATGTAACAATTCCTTATAAAGAAAAAATTATTCCGTATTTAGATTATATTTCTCCTGAAGCTCAATGTATCAAAGCGGTTAATGTGGTAATAAACGATCATGGGGTGTTGAGAGGATATAATACTGATTATTTTGGATTTCTTGATTTGTTGCGATATTCAAAAATTGAGGTTACTAACAAAATTGCTTTAATTCTTGGAACTGGTGGTACTTCTAAAACAGTTAGTAAGGTATTAAGAGACTTAAATGTAAAAAAAATTTATTATGCATCAACGAGTAAAAAAGAAAATACTTTGAGTTATGATGAATTGAGGCTAATCAAAAACGATGTTGAAATTATAATAAATACTACCCCAAAAGAAATGTGTCCTAATAATGATCAAGAGATTTTATCTTTGAATGAATTTGATAAATTAGAAGGTGTAATTGATGTTATATATAATCCATTATCAACCAATTTAGTCCTGAAGGCAAAAGAAAAAAAAATCAAATGTTGTAATGGACTTTATATGTTAGTTAGTCAAGCATTTTATGCGGTGGAATTATTTTTAAATATCAAATTTGATGCTAAACAAATAGAAAAATACTATTACTATTTATTAAATAAAAAGATCAATTATGTGTTAATTGGAATGCCAACTTCAGGTAAAACTACAATTGGTCAAATACTCGCTGAGAAAACACATCGAAAGTTTGTTGATATCGATGAAGAAATAAAACATGTTATTGGAATGGATATATCTACATACTTTATTAATCATAGTGAAGAAGAATTTAGAAACATAGAAAGTAAAATTATTAAAAAATATGCAAAAATGAATAATCTTGTTATTTCAACAGGTGGAGGATCAATTTTATTAAAGAATAACATTCAATTTTTAAAACAAAATGGGCAATTATTTTTTCTTGATCGTAGTTTGGAAAAACTAAAAATAACTTCAAATCGTCCTCTTGCCAAAACTAGAAAAGATTTAGCAAATTTATATTCGATTCGTCGAAGACTATATTTAGAGGCAATGGATTATCAAATTGATGGAGATAAACAGATAGATGAAATTGTAAATATAATTTTATCAACTGATTTATCAAATGCTTATAAGGAGTAAAAATATGAATATTTTAGTATTAAATGGACCAAATTTAAATATGATTGGAATTAGAGAACCAAATATCTATGGAAGTTTTAATTATCAATATTTAGTTGATTTGATTAGAACTTACTCAAAGCAAAACAATTTTCAAGTAGAAATATATCAATCTAATCACGAAGGTGATTTAATTGACAAAATTCAAGAGGCATTTTTCAAAAAAATTGATGGAATAGTTATTAATCCTGGTGCTTTAACTCATACAAGCATTGGTCTTTTAGATGCCCTTAAAGCAGTTAATATTCCATGTGTCGAAGTACACATTTCTGATGTTGATCAAAGAGAAGATTTTAGAAAAATCAGTTATGTTTCTAAAGCTTGTATCAAAACAATTAAAGGAGAGGGATTAAATGGGTATATTCATGCACTTGATATTTTAATAGGAAAATAATTATGGATGTTAATATTAAAAATAAAACTTTAAATGGTCAAATTAAAGCACCACCATCAAAGAGTTACTCACATCGATATTTGATTAGTTCGATGCTTTCTCAAAACGAAAGTGAGATTAGTAATATCTATTTCAGTGATGATATTTTAGCGACTTTAGCATGCATTAAAGTGTTCGGAAGAAAATATTTAATAAAAGAAAAATCGGTATTATTTGAAAAAGAAACATATATAAATCAAATGCCTATTTTTGAATGTCATGAAAGTGGATCGACAATACGTTTTATGATTCCAATTAGCTTAACGAAATATGATCATGTAATTTTTAAAGGAACAACACGCTTAATTAGTCGAGGAATCAGTGTTTACGAAAAAATATTCGAGAAACAAAATATTAAAATTGTCAAAAATAGCGATTCAATTGAGATTTTTGGTAAATTAAGATCAGGAATATTTAATGTTGATGGTAGTTTATCTAGTCAATTTATTACCGGACTTCTTTTTAGTTTACCGCTTTTAGATGGGGATAGTGTTATTAATATTATTCCACCGATTTATTCAAAACCATATATTGATTTGACATTAGAAATTTTAAATAAATATTCAATTGAATTTCAAATCAAGAATAATCAGATTTTTATAAAAGGAAATCAAGAATATATCGCTAAAAATCACGAAGTTGAATCTGATTATTCAAATGCAGCATTTCTTGATGGCTTTAATTATTTTGGAAGTAATATCAAAATTGATGGATTAAATCCGAATTCATTGCAAGGTGATAAAGTTTATCAAGAATTTTTTAAACTATTATCTAATAGTAAACCGACAATTGATATTAGTAATGCGATTGATTTAGGACCGATATTATTTACCTTTGCCAGTTTAAAAAATGGTGCGACTTTTATTAATACTGATCGCTTAAGAAATAAAGAAAGTGATCGAGTTATGGCAATGAAAGAAGAACTTGAAAAAGTTGGAGTTAAGATTGATGTTTTAAAAAATAAAGTAGTTGTTCATAAATCGGAAATTCACAAACCAGAAACTACATTCAATTCGCATAATGATCATCGGATTTGTATGGCATTGTCGCTTTTATCAGCAAGATAATTCAAAATGCGGATGCAGTAAAAAAAAGCTATCCGTCATATTTTAAAGATTTGGAATGTTTAGGAGCGAAGATTACATATGGAACTGACTAAAAATAGTAAGATATTAATCGTTGGTTTAGGCTTTATCGGCGGATCATATGCGATGAGTTTATCAAAAAAGGGTTATTATATTGGTTCGATAAGTAAAAATAAGAAAGATATATCTTATGCTCTTGAGAATCATTTAATTGAAAGTGGAACAACAAGGGTTAGTAAAAAATATGTAAGTCAATTTGATATTATTATCTTTTGTTTGTATCCAAAGGTGTTTTTAGATTGGATTAGTAAATATCATCGCTATATTAAAGATAATGCAATTGTAACTGATGTTTGCGGAGTAAAAGAAGAAATTGTTTATAAGGCAGAAAAGATTTTATTACCACGATTAAATTATGTTTCATCTCATCCTATGGCAGGTAAAGAAGTCTATGGGGTAAAAAACGCCGATAATTCAGTGTTAAAAAATGCTAATTTTATTATTACTCCAACAAGTAAATCAAATAAAGATGCAGTAGATATTATTTCAAATCTGGCAAGTGAAATTGGATTTGGTAAAATTTCTTGTCTTTCTGTGAGAAAACATGATGAAATGATTGCTTTCTTATCTCAATTAACTCATTGTATCGCTATTAGTTTGATGACATGTAAGAAATCTCATAAACTTAAAGATTACACGGGTGATTCATTTAGAGATTTAACTAGAATTGCCAACATTAATGAGAAAATGTGGAGTGAATTGTTTATTATGAATAAATCTTTTTTAGTAAATGAAATTGATATTTTTACTAGTGAATTAATTAAACTAAAAGAAACAATTTTAAATGAAGATATCAGTCAAATGCAAAATATGATGAAACT
>CANQDY010000070.1 GCA_947593895.1 uncultured Bacilli bacterium | reverse complement strand
CAAAATTAAAAGGAGTTTTATTCCTGTTCGTAAAAAGGGGAAATTACCAAGAGAAACTATTTCATATACTTATGATCTTGAATACGGACAAGATACTCTCTATATACATAAAGATTCTATTAAGAAAGGTCAAAAAGTTGTAATTATTGATGACATTGTTGCAATTGGTGGAACCTTAAATGCTGCCGCAAAATTAATTGAACAACTTGGTGGTGAAGTTGTTGGAATGATTGCACTAATTGGTTTAACGGCTTTGCCTGGTGTCAAAAAATTAGAAAAATATAATTTAAATTGTTTGATTTTAAATGATGTTAAGGACGAGTAATTATGGAAAAAAAGAAGAATCATACATATCAAGATGTTTATGATGTTTTCACTCGTTACATTCATAATAAGTCAGATATTAATTTGATTCAAAAGGCTTATGAGTTTGCTGCTGATAAACATGCCGGACAAATTAGAAAATCTGGTGATCCATATATTATCCACTTAATTGAAGTTGCTTATATTATTGCGACTTTGCAAGGTGGTCCAACTACCATTGCAGCAGGTTTTTTGCACGATACGATTGAAGATTGTGAAGTAACTAAGGAAGAAATTGCAAAAAATTTCAATGATGATATCGCTGAAATTGTTTTTTGTTTGACTAAAATTAAGGCTTTATCACATAATCGTCGTCACGATAAGGACTTTGTTGCTGAAGGACATCGTAAAATCTTTCTTGGCATGGCGAAAGATATTCGGGTAATTATTATTAAGTTAGCAGATCGTCTTCATAATATGAGAACACTAGAGTTTCAGACAAATGAAAAAAAGGTTTCCATTTCACAAGAAACTTTGGATGTTTATGTTCCAATCGCAGATCGACTTGGTTTAAGTTCGATTAAAGGTGAACTTGAAGATTTATGTATCATGTATCTTCATCCGATTGAATATCAGAAAATCATAACATATTTAGATCAAAATATGAAAAACCGTGAGGATTCGATTAAGCATTTACAAAAAAAAATTGCGGATATGCTTCTTCAGTCAAAAATTCCTTTTGAAATATCTGCAAGAATTAAACATCCGTCTTCAATATATAAAAAATTAGTTGATAAAAATAAGACTTTGGATGAGATATATGATATTTTTGCTTTGAGAATTATTACTAAAACGGAGATAAACTGTTATGAAATTTTAGGATTAATACATAGTGAATATCGTCCATTACCTGGTCGATTTAAAGACTATATTGCAGTTCCAAAACCTAATATGTATCAATCGCTTCATACAACTGTTATCGATCGTGATTCAACAATTCTCGAAATTCAAATTCGAACCTATGAGATGGATGAGATTGCTGAAGGTGGTATTGCCGCTCACTGGCGATATAAAGAAAATATGAAATATGATCCGAAACAAGAACAAAAAGAGATTATGGAAAAACTTCATTGGTTTTCAGATTTTGTTTCTTTATCAAATGAAGATGAAAGTGCAATGGAGTATATGAATACTTTGCAACATGAAATTTTTGGTGCGAATATTTATTGTTTTACACCTCATGGAAAGGTTATCGATTTACCTACCGGTGCGACTCCACTTGACTTTGCATATAAAATTCATTCTAAGGTTGGTGACCAAGCAGTTGGCGCACTAGTCAATAACTCCTTAGTTTCATTAAATACTGAATTAAAAACTGGTGATGTTGTTGAAATCAAAACTAATCCTCAATCTAACGGACCAAATGAAGGATGGTTAAAATTAGTTAAAACTAATCAAGCTAAATCTCATATTAGAAAATGGCTTTTAAAGAAAAATGCAGATTTTTTACGTGAAACAAATATTGAAAAAGGTAAGGAATCATTAAGGGAAGTTTTTCGTGAAAATAAAATTAATGAACATAAAATGATGGATTACCTATCAGATAGTGTTTTAAAAAATTTCCAAGTTGATAATCTTGACGAGTTATTTATAGCAATTAGCTCAAAAAATATTCAACCATCGTCAATTATAGATTATTTAAAATTGAATAGAGATACATTTGAGGATCTTTTGATTAAGAAAAGTGTTTCAAGTAAAAATAAATCTTTATCTTCGTCACAGGCAGTTCTTGTTAAAGGTAAAACAAATATTTTGTGTAACTTAAGCAGTTGTTGTTGTCCTATACCGGGAGATAAAATAGTTGGTTATATTACACAAGGTAAGGGTGTAAAAGTTCATCGAATTGATTGTCCAAATATTGCTAATCAATCAAGACGATTAATTGATGTAACATGGAATCCAAATTATGAAAATGCATCTTGTTCAGTTGACATTTCAATTAAAGCTAATGATCGGGATAATCTTATTATCGACATTATGAATTTATTAGCTCAAAATAAAGTTGGTTGTAATAAATTAATTTCCAAAAAACATACATCAACAAATACAACATCAATATTAATTGCAATAAATGTTATCGATATCAATCATTTTAACAATATAAAAAATCAAATTATTAATATACCTAGTGTTTATGAAGTTGAAAGGGTAACACATTAATGTTAAATAATAAAAAAATTCAAATAAAAAAATCGACTAAAAGAAAAAAAACTAAAGTTAGACCTAATCAAAAACTTTTTAGAGAAATAAGAGTAAAGAACTCATCTCAGTTACCTTTTTGCTCGAAAATTATCCGGGTTTATCCAGAAATAACATTAAACATTTATTAACCAATCAGCAAGTTCTTGTTAATGGTGCTGCAGTTAGACAATTCGATTTTTTATTAGTAAAAGATGATATTATTTCTATTTCTCCATATAAGGTGAGAAAAGACGGAAAGCGAATTTCCAAATTAAAAATTTTATATGAGGATGATGAATTAATTGCCATTAATAAACCTCACGGATTATTATCAATTGCCACGGATAATGAAAAAGAAATAACTGCTTATCGAATTATGATGGATTATGTCAGAGAAACAAATCCAAGAAATCGAGTATTTGTACTGCATCGTTTAGATAAAGAAACCTCGGGTGTTTTAGTTTTTGCTAAAAATGAACAAATTCGTGATAAAATGCAAAAAAATTGGAATGATATTGTAAAAAAAAGGGAATATATTGCTGTTTGCGAAGGTGTTTTTGATAAAAAAGATGGAACAATAATTTCATATTTGTTACCAACAAAAACTAATTTAATGTATTCTTCACACAGACCAAATGATGGTCAAAAAGCAATAACTCATTATCATGTTGAAGCAGAAAATGATGAATATAGTTTACTTCGTGTTAATATTGATACGGGAAGAAAAAATCAAATCAGAGTTCATATGTCTGATTTAGGACATAAAGTTATTGGTGATGATAAATATGGTAGTACAATTAATCCGATTAATAGAATGGGATTACACGCAAGTGTATTTGAATTTAATCATCCAATAAGTAATAAACATTTTAAATTTATTGCGAGTACACCAAAAGAATTTTTTGAGTTATTTAATTTGAAAAAATCGAAATAGTCTTTGGAGAATTTTACTCAAAAAACATTGTTTTTATACAAAAAAATCCATATAATATATTTGTTCTATGAAATAGAGTGTTATTTTATTAGCTTTTAGAGAGAGTTTGTTTGGTGAAAAAACTTGGTGGGTAATTTAACTTGACACTATTGAGAATGTGAAGTGAATTCAGTAGCGGATCCGGTAGTTACGTTAAAACTAAAAAGTGCACTAGAGATAGTGAACTAAGGTGGTACCGTGCGAAAGCACCCTTAGAGGTACTTTTTTATTTTTAAGGAGGAAATATGGCTAATTATCAATTACCTAGAGGAACTTATGATGCATATTATGAAGATGCACTAAACATCGATAAACTAGTCGATCTTTTAAAAAGTTTTGCTTTGACATATGGTTATTCATCAATTCATACACCAATTTACGAATCAACTAGTCTTTTTACTCGCTCAGCTGGAGAGTCAAGTGACATCGTCACTAAAGAAATGTTTACATTCACTGATAAATCAGGTCGTGATATTACCCTAAGACCAGAATTAACTGCTGGAGTTATGAGAGCGGTGGTAACAAATAAATTATATGCGAATAAGGATTTACCATTGAAACTATATTATTATGGACCAGCGTTTAGATATGAACGCCCTCAGGCAGGAAGATATCGACAGTTTAATCAATTTGGTATAGAAAATGTTGGTGTTACTTCATTTTATAATGATGTTGAAACAATCATTTTCGGCTATAATTCATTAAAAATGCTAGGATTTTCTCATGTTGTATTAAAAATTAATTCAATTGGTGATGAAGAAAGTCGTCAGAATTATAAAAAAGCATTAAAGGAATATTTTCAAAATCATATAGAAAATATGTGTTCTGATTGTAGACGTCGTTTTGAAATAAATCCTTTAAGAATTTTAGATTGTAAAGATAAAGATGATCAAAAAATTATTAAAAATGCACCAAAGATGTGTGATTATTTAAATCAAGAGAGCAAAGAATATTTTAAAAATATTCTTGATTTACTTAACATGCAAGAAATTGAATATCAAGTTGATGATACATTAGTTCGTGGACTTGATTATTATTCACATATTGTATTTGAGTATCATTATATTTTTGGTGATGGAACTTCTCTTGGTGCACTTGGTGGAGGAGGTCACTACGACAATTTGGTTCACGAAGTTGGCGGACCACAACTATCTAGTGTTGGACTTGCTTTTGGTATTGAGCGTTTAAACTTGTTATTAAAACAAGTCGATCCTGATAATTACGAAAAAGTCAATCTTGATGTTTATTTGATGACATTAGGAAGTGAAAACTTACCATATGTTTTCTCGATATGTCAAAATTTAAGGGCAAATGGATTTTCATCTGATATGACATTTGATAATAAATCCTTAGGTGCACAGTTTAAAATTGCTAATCGAAAGAATGCTAGATTTGCAATAATTGTCGGAGATGATGAAGTAAAAAATAAAAAAGTTAAATTAAAAAATTTAATTACTGAGGAACAATTTGATGTTGATTTAGATAATCTTATTGATGAACTAGATCAAAAATTAATGTAGGAGGTAGAAAATATGTATCGTACACATAATAATGGTGAGCTTCGACTTTCTGACTTAGGTAAGGAAGTTACTTTAGTTGGGTGGGTCAGTAAAAAAAGAAATTTAGGTTCACTTGTTTTTATCGATTTAAGAGATAGATATGGCATTACTCAAATTCTTTTAGAAGATGAAAAATTTCCAAATGTAAAAGATATAAAAAGTGAATATATCATCCAAGTTAAGGGTATTGTTACGAAAAAAGATGTTAAAAATTTAAAACTTCCAACAGGTGAAATCGAAGTTGTTGCAAGTGAAGTTAAAATTATTAATACCAGCGAACAAACACCATTTTTAATTCAAGATGATACTGATGCTTTAGAGGATACTAGATTAAAATATCGTTATCTTGATTTAAGAAGACCAATTATGCAAAATTATCTTAAAACAAGAGCAAAAATTGTAAAAGCTTGTCATGAATTTTTGGACGCTAATGATTTTATTGAGATAGAAACACCAATTTTAACTTTATCGACACCTGAAGGTGCTAGAGATTATTTAGTTCCTTCAAGAACTAGAAAGGGTGCGTTTTATGCGTTACCACAATCACCACAATTATTTAAACAAATGTTAATGGTCGCGGGATTTGAACGTTATTATCAAGTGGCACGATGTTTCCGTGACGAGGATTTACGTGCGGACCGTCAACCTGATTTTACTCAAATTGATATTGAAACTTCATTTTTATCTGAAGATGAAATATTAACATTAACTGAGAAATTGATTAAAAAGATTATGCATGATGTTAAAAATATCGATATTCAAATTCCATTAAGAAGACTTAAATATGATTATTGTATTGAAACATACGGATCTGATAAACCGGATACTCGTTACGATTTAAAACTTAAAGATGTTAAAGATGTTTTATCAAAAATTAATTTTGAAGCATTTAAAAATGCAAAAGTAATTAAAGCATTGGTTATCGAAAATCATGCGTCAATCACCACTAGAAAAGTAATTGATGGAATAAATCTTCACGCAAAAAAATTTGGTTTAGGTGGGTTAACTGTTTTAAAATATATCAATCATCAACTTGAAGGATCGTTTTTGAAATTCTTTGAGCAAGAGCAGATTGAAGAATTAGTTAAAGTCTTAAATTTAAAAGAAGATGATTTAGTCATTATCGGCGCAGGTATTAAGATGAAAGTATGTTTATGTTTAGGTGCTTTAAGAATTCAATATGCTAAAGAAATGAATTTAATTAAACCGAATACTTTTGATTTATTATGGGTCGTTGATTTTCCGCTTTTTGATTATAATGAAGATACTAAAGAGATTTCGCCATGTCATCATCCATTTACTCAGCCAAAAGAAGAAGATATCGGAAAATTAAAAACTCATCCGGAAGAAGTTTATGCTTCAGCATATGATATTATTGTCAATGGATATGAAGCAGGAGGAGGATCATTAAGAATTTACGATCAAAAATTACAAAAAGAAATCTTTAAATTATTAGGATTTACTGAAGAGGATATTCAAAGAAAATTTGGCTTCTTTGTCAATTCATTAAAATATGGAACTCCTCCACATGGTGGAATTGCATTTGGTCTAGATCGATGGGCTATGA
>CANQDY010000069.1 GCA_947593895.1 uncultured Bacilli bacterium | reverse complement strand
CATGCTCCTGAACCAGTTGTAGTGATTGTTGTGGTAATCTTTTTAAATATCCCATATTCTAATGGATATCTGAATTGTCTTTCGCTTGATCCATAACTACTACTTGAAAAACATAAAACATTATCACAATAGTGACTAGATACGAATACACTTGATAAATTCATTGATAAAATCATGGTTGAACATGCTGAATATAAACCAACAAATGATAATGGTAAATCTTTAGCAACTTGATGAGAAAAAGCTAATTGATTATTAAGATCTCCACCTAAGCATAACTGAATCTGATCGATAGGAATCTTAGCCTTTTTTAAGCAAATTTCAATTGCTTTAGACACCATTTTTTGTTCACCTTGCTCAAATGTTTTTTCTCCAGCGCGAATATTATCAAAAGAAAAATCAAAATATTCACCTAATGGACCTTTTTTTTCTTCTGGTCCAGATACGCTAGCACAGGATTTAATAAAAACATTGTTATAAGTTACTGTTAATAAACTCATATCACTACTCCTCCAAGTAAGAAAAAGTAGTAAATAATGCAACAAATCGAACTAGTTAGTAAGCCATAGACAATAACTGATCCGGCAAGAGAAAAAGTACGGAAGCCAATTCCATAAATTAATCCTTCGCTTTTTCCTTCAATGCTTTCTGACACCATCGAGTTACTAAATCCGGTAATGGGAACAAAAAGTCCCGCACCAAATAACTGTCCCAAATTATTATACAAACCAAATATAGTTAAAACCGATGCCAAAAAGACTAGAGTAACACTACTTAAAGAATACGCTAAAGATAGTTCAAAATTAAAAGTTAAATGATATAAATCAATTAATGCTTGAGAAATAATACCAAGTATTCCTCCTGAAACAAATGCTAATAATCCATCCTTGATAATGTTATTTTTAGTTTTATTTTCTTTAACAATTTGTTTAAAAATTTCCTTATCCATAATCCACCTCATCTTTATTTTTTTCGGATTATGAATAATTATTCTTTATAATATTAATTCTTTTAAACGATTCAAGGTTTTCGTTTCAATTCGACTAACTTGAACTTGAGAAATATTTAAACGCTCACTGACCTCTTTTTGAGTTAATCCATCATAATAACGTAGTTCAATAATTAATTTTTCTTTTTTACTTAATCCTTCTAAAGCTAATTTTAAATCTACTTGATCAACAATTGGTAAAGATTCATCTTTAATTAAATCAATTTTATAAGTATCATCACTTATTTCTTCATCTAAGTAATTTATACTTTGACCTGATGCAATTGCTTCAATAATATCTTCCACAGGCTCATCCAGATATTTACTTAATTCTTCGACATTTGGTGATCGATTTAGTCGAGATTCTAAATTATTTGTTGCTTGATTTATTCTAATTGACAAATCTTTAATTCTTCTTGATATTTTGATCGCACTAAAATTTTTAAAAAACTTCTTTATTTCTCCAAGAATTATTGGTACTGCATACGTTGAAAACATAACATCATAATTTAAATTAAAGTTATAAATAGCTAAAACGAGTCCATATTTTGCACACATTACTAACTCTTCGTAGTCCTTAGTTTTATGAGCATACTTCTTTAGTAACGAATATACTAATGGCTCGTTTTTTAAATAAAATTCATTGAAGGCATCTTGATCTTTTTCTTTTATTTTTGATAAAAGTAAATAATCTCTAGACTCTTTGTTCATCGCAGGTTTTGTCTAATGAATATTTTTTTCTAATAATTAATTTTACGCCCATACCTTCAACTGAAGAAATTGAAAATGAATCACTTAAAGTTTCAATAATGGTAAGTCCCATACCTGCTCGTTCCAAATCTGGGCGAGTTGTAAAATGAGGCATTTTAGCTTCTTCAAGATTTTTAATTCCAACGCCATAATCACGGATGATAATCTCCACTTCATCTTCTAAAATCGTGGCTTTAAGATATACATCTTTTGATGCATCAAAATGATAACCATGAATTATTGAATTAGAAACGGCTTCTGAAACAATGGTTTTATATTCACCAATTTCTTCGTAAGTCGGATTTATTGGACTAATAAACGCTACGATTGCTTGTCTTGCCAATAATTCATTGCTAATTGATGCTTTAAATTTCAATTCCATTGAATTACTCATTGATTTATTTTTTCCTCCTTCATAAATTCTTTGATCGAACTGTATTCTTTTATAATTTGAAATAATCCAGAGATTGAGATAATCTTTCTTGAATAGGCGTTTAATCCAACAAGTCCCATAACACCACGAATTTTTTCAATTTCGTTATACCGTCCCAAAATCAATCCGATTCCTGATGAATCAAGAAAAGTTAAATCCTTCAAGTCCCAGATCATGTAACGTGGTCCAAACGTTCTCATGCTTTGATGGATTTTCTCTTTATATAGACTAGTTTTTGAAGAGTCTAATTCACCAGAAATTTTGACTACAATTCCATCGTCAAAGGAGGTGATTTTTATTTTGCTTTCCATATTCTTTCCTCCATGCTCAATATTTTATGATTTCATAAAGCAATAATTTGTCAGAATTTAGAACGCAATAAAAATATTTTAAATAGTAGATATTTTACTAACTAATATTAATTTTTCTATAAAAAAATAGTGAGTAGACTCTTTTTCATCAATTGTCTATCTCACTGAGTTAATTTATCTAAATCACTAGATTTTATGATATTTAATTGTATATCATTTAAGAAAAGAAAATTCTTAAATTTCTTAAAATAATATCCAAAAAATTTGGTTTTTTTACACTCTTGTCGCTATATAAATCATATTCATATGTTATCCCAGAAGGCGTGGTAATCTTTAATTTTCCAATTGCCTTATTTTCATCAATTGGCGGATAATATTTATCAATTACCATCTCAACTTTTAAATCGTCCTTATTATCATCTTTATAGATAATGATATCTATATCCTCTTTAACAATAACATTAATTTTTGTTTTTAAAGACGAAGTTAAATCAATTGAATCAATTACATCATCTTTTTCGTATAAGCTTTCACATTTTAATTTAGAAAATCCATAATTTAAAAGCTGAACCGTATCCTGACTACGTTTTGAGATTGTCTCTTCATGCATTACAACTGAAACAAGCCTTACTCCATTTCTTTTCGCCGTCGCAGTTAAATTATATCCTGCATTGTGAGTAAATCCAGTTTTTAATCCATCCATTCCTTCATACGCATTTAATAATTTGTTAGTATTAACAAGCCAAAAAGGTTTATCAGTATCCTCTCTAATATAAGATTCTTTTTGAGAGGAGAACCTTACTACATCTTTTTCATATTTCAAAAGTTCACATGCTAAAAGTGCCATATCTAAAGGACAAGTATAATGATTAGGATCATCAAACCCAGTAGCATTTTGAAATAATGTGTTATTCATTTTTAACACTTTGGCTTTTTCATTCATTCTATTAACAAAAGCATCATTAGATCCAGAAACATATTCACCCAGACAAACAATCGCATCATTGGCAGAATTTATCGCAACTGATTTAAACAAATCCTCTAATTTCATTTGTTCACCAGGTTCTAAATAGATTTGTGTTCCACCCATAGATGAAGCATATTCTGAACAAGTTACTTTATCATCCCAATTGATTTTCCCTTTTTCTATTTCTTCAAGAATTAATAACATTCCCATCATTTTAGTCATTGAAGCTGGATAAAGTTTTTCATTTGGATTTGATTGGTAAATTATATGTTTTGATTTTGGTTCAATCAAAACACAATATGGCGAATTTAGATTTAATGTTTCTTTCTCTTCTGCATAAACATTTTGTTTTACAGGAGTAAAAATTAATATAAACATACTGACTATAATACTAAATAGAAAAAAGCGTTTCAAAAGGCTCACCTCAATAAAAACTATGCTAATCACATAAATCAATATGCTAATAAATTATTATTTTTTTTAAGGCTCAAAAATAATAATTTTTAAAATTACCAGAATAAATACATAATAATAAGATATAAAAAACACTAAGTTTTTAAATGTAAATTCAACCAACAGTTGAGAAATTCCACTAAGAAGTTATATCATTTAAAAACAAATAAGTGTAAATTATATATAGAATCGGAGGTTAAAAAATGGATCGAAAAAAATTTAGTAGTTTATTAATTAGACTCAGAAAAGAAAGAAACTTAACTCAACAAGATTTTGCCGAAATATTTAATGTTTCGTATCAAGCAGTATCAAAATGGGAAAATGGAGAATCACTTCCTGATATTATTACTTTAGAAAACCTATCCGCTTTTTATAAAATATCAATCAACGATCTCCTCAATGGTATTTACAACACTAAAATAAAAACTAACGAAAACGATAAATATACTGAAAATGATATTAAAGATGACGTTATCAAAGAAAACATTGTTCAAAATATCACTATTGAAAATCAAATATTTTCTCTGGATTTTGCCAAAAATAATATTTTTAAAATTATTTGGTGTACTGCTTCAATAATATTATTTTTGTTTTTATCAATTTTGCCTGTACTTGACTTTAATTTTTTTTCAGCAAATTTTTATTCGATATGCTTTTCATCTGATTTTCGCTTCGGTAACTTTCTTGTACTTATATCATTTTTCCTTTTCATCACCAAAAATATTTTAGGTATCTTTTCATCTTTTGTTAAAAACAATAAGATTTTACTACTATTAGAAGAAACATTTAGTATTTATTGTTTTATAACATTATTAGATTTACTAGCACCAAACTTTGATATTGCATCAATTGGATTATATTTATTAATTATATTATTCGCTACATCATGGATTACACATGTCTTTTGTAAAAAATTAAATTTTAACGCAATTTTCAATAATCTTCAACTTCAACTTGATCGAGCAACTTTTTTATGCTCTTTGATTATTCACTTCATTGCGTTATGTACAAATTCCGATTTTTATTCTTTTTCTAATTCTAATTTGATTATATATACTTTAATCTATTTAGCATTATTAACTGTAACAATCATATTTTATTCAAGATTATATTTTAAACCTGAAAACAAAAAATATACAATCATATATTATGTATTCTTCTATCTATCTTTTACCTTTATTTTTGCAATTTCGCTTTCTTATAATAGCATATCTGTATCAATTATCTTGAAAGTTATTATCACAATTGCGTTTGAAATTATCAGAAATATACGAAATAAAAATGCAAAACAGGCTAAAGAAAAAATAGAAGCATCGATTAAATAAAAATGACCTACGTAGGTCATTTTTTTTACTAATAACTATTTTAATAAAAGTGGTAAAACTTTAGTAATGTCATCATAAAATACATAATTTGCATATGAATCATATTGAGTTACTTGTTTATTAATCATAATCAAAGTTTTTCCATGAAAATATTGAATCAAATATGCTGCCGGATAAACCATTAACGATGTTCCTCCAACAATCATCACATCCGCTTCGATACAAGCCTTAATTGCTGCATCCAAGATTCCTTCATTTAGTTGTTCTTGATATAAAACTACATCTGGTTTAACAAGTTCTCCACATTTTTGACATCGTGGAAGATCTTTTGAATTTAAAATAAAATCAACATCATAGAATTCACCACATTTAAGACAATAATTTCGATACACTGATCCATGAAGTTCTAGTACATTTTTTGATCCCGCTGATTGATGGAGATTATCAATATTCTGAGTGATAATAGTTAATTTATTAGGATAATTTTGTTCAAACTCACTTAAAGCAATATGAGCTAAATTAGGCTTTGCACTTTTATTAATCATTTGTTCTTTATAGAACTTGTAAAAAATTTTTGGATGATTAAAGAAATATTCATGAGAAAGCATATTTTCATAACTGGTTCCATATTTTGATTTGATATTATATAGTCCTTTTTCACTACGAAAATCACTAATTCCTGAAGCGGTTGATACTCCAGCACCACCAAAGAATACCACTTTTTTAGCACTTTTGATTGTTTGATTTAATTCATTAACCTTTTCATCATTACAAGATAATTTCATAAATTACCGGTCCAACATCCACTTTCTTATCGCTTAATTTAAATGCATTAATTATTTCATCTAAATACTCTTTAAATTCTTTTTTATTAGTATATATAGTGCATAGTGTTTCATCTTTATTAGCATAATCACCAACTTTTTTATTTAATACAATACCTGCAGTTGGGTCAATAATATCATCTTCAGTTGCTCTTCCCGCACCTAATTTCATCGCCGCATTACCAATTTCTAAAGCATTAATTTCTTTAATATATCCTGCATTATTTGCTTTTATTTCAACAATATATTTTGCTTTTTCAAATTTTTCTGGATGATAGATATAACTTTCATCACCTTTTTGTGCTTTAACTAATTGAGCTAATTTATCAAGTGCTTCTTTTGATTTGATTTTTGAAGAAATTAAATTAATTCCCTCTTCGATTGAATTAACTTTTTTTGCTTGCATTAACATAATTGCACCTGCTTTTGTGCATAGTTCAACTAAATCCCTTGGTCCATTTCCATTTAATGTATTAATGGCTTCAATAACTTCAAGATTGTTACCAATTGCCATACCTAAAGGTTCATTCATATCGGTAATAATTGCTCTTGTATCACGATTTAATTCATCGCCAATATCAATCATTGTTTTAGCTAATTCTCTAGCCTGATCTAACGTTTTCATAAAAGCTCCTGAACCAAATTTTACATCTAGTAAAATTGAATCAGATCCAGATGCCAATTTTTTTGACATAATTGATGAACTGATCAATGGTATTGATTCAACTGTACCAGTAACATCACGCAAG
>CANQDY010000068.1 GCA_947593895.1 uncultured Bacilli bacterium | reverse complement strand
ATATGGAAGAGATGTTTTACCTGTACCAGAAATACCTTGTAAAATTAAAATTCTGGTCGTTGCAAACGCAGAGAAGAATAATCTAATTACTCTCTTTTCATAAAACAATTTCATTTCTGAACAAGCCCAGTTTCTGAAACGATCACAAAATTCTTCAAGAGTAATCTCATTATCAAAATCAAAGTGAGGTGGATTTGCTTGATAAAATTTATCAACTTCAGTAAGTTTATAGAATCTACTAACTCCTACAACACCTTTATCCTTTTCAGCATCAACTGTAACAATACCTTTTTTCTTTGCATTTTCTTCTTCATCAATATTACTTAAAATACCATCAACTTCATGTGGTTTAGCCCCACTAGTTAAGCATAAGTCAATAAGTCTATTCTTTTCTTTATTATCTCTAATAACTTGTTTACGCAAACGATTAACTTCATCAACTAAGTCATTTTCATTATCTCTCTTAGAAAAGAAACGTTTGTAAATTCTGATTGAGAAATGAATTATTAACCAAATAATCGCTCCAAGTATTGCAAAAAGAACTAGAATAACAACCACTAAACCAATCCATTCTCCAACACCAAAGAATTCTTTGTATTTTTTTACTACAGCGATATATTGAGATACATTAAACATTTGATAAATGCCACCTAATATACCACCATAGGCCTTACCGCTGAAACTGACAAAAATACCTAAGAATCCTAAAGCAAATACCGCTAAAAACTCTCCTAAAAATTGCCAAAACATAGAAACACGCTCCTTTGCATAAACATGATGACTAGATATTAATTACTTTTCTTTGAATCATCTTTCTTACTACTATTTGTAGTATTTTTTGTACCTGTCGTAAATTTTTTTGTAGTCCTTTTCTTTGCTACTGTTTTCTCATCAACCACTTTATCATCAGAAACAGGCTCTACAACATTAACCTTTTCTTCAATTAGATCATCTTTTGAAGAATTATCATTCTTAGTCAATGAATTAGGATCAATACCCATTTTTTTCATATATTCTTCAACAGCTTTACGTTTAATTTCTTCTTCTTCCTCAGCGGATAAACTTGGTGCAGAAGTTCTAGCTTCCTCAAGTGCAAGCTTTCTCGCTTTAGCGGTTTTTACTTCAATAACATACTTAACCAGAATAAATATATTGTAAGCAAATAACAAAATTAATGGGATTAATATAACTAAGAAGAAGTTTAATGGCTTTTGCAACCAAATAATTGCATTACCTAAATTATCAATTTTTTTACCATTCCAAACTCCTATTATATCATCTATGTTTACTTTTCCAGAATCCAATAAATTATCATTCGATGGAGATATCAATTCACCATTAACATCACCATCAATATAATAAATAGATTTATTATCTCCTGAAGTTTTATAACCAGAAATATTAAAATCCATCATTCCTTTAGATTCTGCATATGCGTACGCCGATTCTGCATCTTTTACGCTTTCAACATTAAATAATTCTGTATATCCTCCGTAATATTTTCCATCTTCTTTTTTATATTCATAATAATATCCAACAATTCTATGCGTATTAATGAACTTTGTGTTATTTTGTTCTACAACAAATATTGCAACAGTTCCAATATCTAAAATTGGAAATTTACCATCATCTCCCTTTTTTAACTTAGTACCAAAGATAATATCTCCCTTTTCAAAAGTACCCGACATTGAATTTGATAAGACAGGCATATAACTAACATTTATTTTATGAATGTCTTCTTTAATTCCACCAGGACTACTAATCAAAATAATAGAAAAAGCAATACAAATAGCCACTATTACAACTTCAATAATATTTTCTATCCAAAGTCTAATTGTGCTTTTTTCTTTTTTCTGTTTTTTAGTTTTTTCTTTTTTCATAATTCAAGCTCTCTTTCTAGCATATTTTTTTATTTTTCAAAAATAATTAGCATCAGTTATCTTAGAAAAATAAAGAAATTTCTAGGGTGAAAAAAATTTCACCCTAGATTTCTATCAGTTAATTTAAGACGGAATAAAACTATTTATTTCAATCTATTCAGTTTTTGCAGGTGTAGCCACTACTGTGCCATTTGATACTTTTTCTTCAACACTATCTTGTCCTGCAACACCATAGCACCAATTTTGCATTGTCGATGTATAAATCTTACTTTCAAAAGTAATTTCATTAGTTTCAAAAGTAAATGTAACACTATTATTTCCACTAGCAGCTATAAAACTAGAAGAATCTTTTTTACCAACTTTTGCATTATTCGATGCTTTTAATGTAACAGTAATAGAATCCTCTCCTGAAGTTTCCCACAACGCTTTAATTTGAGCATCACTTAAATTATCTTCACCAACATATTTGATAGTAATTCCAACTGTAGATTCTCCTTGTGGGGTAGTAGCAACACCTGCATCTACCTTAGTATTTTTATCAGGTAAGTAATAATAAGTGTGACCCGTTTCATCAGTTAAATCAACTTCAGTACTCACATCTCCTAAAACAGCAGTAATTTCAAATTTTCCAAGTTCATATGAATTTTCTTTTGTTGAAATATTACCCTTTGTAGCAATTTTATAATCTAAACTTCCCGCTGTTGCTTGATACCAAGCGTAAGTTCCTGTAGCTAATGATGCTCCTAATAAGCATGTCATTAAAGCTGAAGTAATAATTAATCTTTTTTTCATAATTTATCTCCCTTTTTTATTCATTTATGAATTTTTTTATTTAAAAAATATTTATTAGTTTGTGAAGTACTCATTTAATAACAACCAGTGTGTTTAATTAATTTAATTGTTTTATATCAAATCACTTAGTACTATTATTTACTGACTTAACGTCAAGTATCAGTTACCAATTTAACAAATTAACAATTAAGCTAATTAACTCTTTCATTCAACCCCGTCTTAAAGTTTTCATAAATTGCTATCTCCTTTTCCTTTACAAATACATTAATAAATATTTTATAAATCTAATTTAGTTTCTATGCTTTTATTCCTCCACTGCATAGAAAGTGAATGTGAACGATGAGTATCCAGCCATAATTTCGTTTTTATGATCTGGATCACTAGCCTCATACCATGCGGCCACGACATAAGCTCTTGTTTCTTGTGGATTTAAAGAAAATACTTGTCTGGATTCATCTTTTTCATGTTTAAGTGAATCATAATACCAAATTTTATCCTCACTATAATGTAAATTTGTGCATTTCCATCCTTCAGTATCTTCTTCATGTCCTTTATTTGGATTCATTACTAATGAAGGATTTTCATCATTAGTAAATTGTCCTGTGATTGTTGAAGCAACATATTCTTGGGAATCTTCTTCATCTCCGGTATAAATTTTGGTATCACCATTTTCAAGTTCTTCAACTTTTGGTTGAGCAAATACATTCATATAAAATGCTTCGTTATTGTATTCACCTGTTGAATAATTATAGATGCTTTCTTCATCTTTAATTTCAATTAAGGCAAATCTTATTGCTCTTGCAGCATTCTTAACATCTTTATCAATGGTTAAACCAATTGCATAATGAACAACTCCATTTTTTGCGTTTAATTCATCAGATTCCTGAGTATTCTTTAAGTAAAATTTACTAGTCAGGAATTGATCACCATTAGCTTCACCAACCCTACCATTATCATAGACATTGGTATTAACTGTATTTTCTTGATTTGAACCAACTGACATTAAATAAGATAATACATCATAATTTCTTGTTCCATGACCTGATATAGAACTACTACCATAAGATAAGCCTCGACGAGAATTATCTTCAATTCGTAATCCCTTACCGGTTAAATCATAGTAACCTTTACCAAATAATGGATCATAAGATAACTGTAATCCCATTGCATTATTACTTCCTGAAACATACACCTTGTATGAATTTTCAGTAACCATAGAGTCAACCAAATAATATGCAGAAGTTCCAATTGAGAAGGCTAATACGCCAATCATCAAAACGACTGTAAATCTTCTTCTTTTCGCTTTTTTAATTACGTTAACATTTCCCATGTTCAATGAATCTGGCATACGTCCTCCTTTCTTTTATCTATCATTTGTAAGATTCTACTCTTTAACTTCTATGGCAGCTTTAACTGTTTTCTTTGCACATTGAATGTAATTTCCTTCAAGATATCTGACTCCATTGGTTTGCATCCATTCCATATCCTCTTTAGTTTCAATATATTTAGCGCATATATCGATATTTTTCTTTTTACAATAATCCACTAAGAAGCGAAGAAACATTTTTTTGTTTTCAGTTCTATCAGTGAAGTATCGATTATCAAGCCTGATATACTTAAATGGATAATCAAATAATATTGATAGTCGTTCCGTTTCTGGATTATCGATTAAAATTTGTAATTGATATTTTTCCACTAAAGAAATTAAATGTGAACGAGCAAAAGATCCAGCCATAACTAATGTTCTGGCATCAAAGCATAATATCAAATTAGATGGAACATTTTCTAAAAGTAATTCTAATTCTTCAAGTCTTTCCTTCTTTTCTAAATATTTAGGAGAAACCTGCACTAAAAATCTTTCTTTTGGGTGAGATAAAGCTACACCAATTGCATGAGTAATCAAAACTCCATTAATATCAAATATACGATCTGATTGTTCGGCAATAGCAAAATATTGTGGTTGATAAATTCGATCTGCAAATTTATCATTTAAACATTGACAGACATTAGTAAACACTGGAACATTTGAAACATTCTTACTGGCGTAATAATAATATGTATAAGGAGTTCTAACCGCTCTGAGAACTCTCTCTCGAGCCTGATTTAGTTTAGCGTTATCCATTTTATTTTCTTTATTAGTTTTTGCTTTAGAAATTTTTGCATTAACTCTATTCTCACTTCTTCTTGCCTCTTTTACTGCCTCACTTTGGAATTTCTCTTTTCTTAAAGCAGCTTGACTAATCTTTTTTTGTTCTTTTCTTTCTAAGGCAAGTCTTCTACGCTTTTCTCTATTTAGCTTTTCAAGTTTTTCTTTTATGTGCGTATCAACCTTAATTTCTTTGCCTTTTCTAATATTAGAAAAAGAATTATTGGAATTTACAACTCGATTATCCATCTGCATGTTTTCCATAAGTATTTCCTTTCCAAATAAGAAACGCAAAATCAAATCAGAAACTATAAATACATTTTTAGAATCCGAAAAAAGCAAGTTCAAGTTATGATAGCGCTTTCATTCTCACATATATTATTAAACAATATTCTTCACTTGTAAAGTAAAAAAGTATTATTAACAAATAAATTTATTGTTTAATAACAATATATGAAGAAACAGATTGATTAAATTCTAATCTAAAATAATATTATTAAATTGTTTTTAAATCCCGTTTTAAAAATTTGGATTAAATTATTTTTCTTTACAACCAAATTGTGATTGACTCAAAGAATTATAATACAAATCCTTGTTTTTAGCTATTTTTGCTTCTAGTGATATATACTTACCTACATAAAAGCCACTGCGAGATAGAAGTAAGGTTGTTAACAACCTGCTCATTCTTCCATTTCCATCATTAAATGGATGAATACATAAGAAATCATGAATAAAAAGCTGCTTTTGTTCTTTATTTTTTAGACATTTAAATTCTTTGACACTGATCTTGAAGCTGTTGAGTCCAACTTTGCTTTTAATTACGACGATTCGCCATAATTAAAATTCGGTTTGTTGATTGATTCCCATATACCGAGATATTCGAGCGTGTTTCTGTTACCAAGACAATCGGTAATAAAAAAATTGCTCTATATAACAACTTATTTTTACCAATAATATGCTAATATCCTATAATTTCATCAAGAGTCGATGGTCGTATTTTAAAAGCCAATGGATATTTTTTATTTTTTTGTTCTAATAAATCAATTATGTTTGAATTATAGCATCTTTAAAGTATATTTTTAAAATATTTTTCAGTGAAACTTTTCTTATAATCAGCATTTTTATAACATCATAATTTTGTTGTGCTAATTTTTTGGATACTTTTTTTATTTTTTTTCAAAACATCACAAGAATTACGAAAAATATTTTACACAAATCGCACAATAAAAAAAGCCAAGTTCCAATTGGACCCAGACTTTTTAACAAATAATACTTATTTGCTGTACTTAACTATTAATCAAACAATTAAAAGCTAATCTGATATTAACATGCGATGTTATATCACCTTTTAAGTGAAAACATTGTAGTACAAAAAAATATTTGTCAATGTTTTCATCAATATTATATTCAATATATTATAAAACATAAGTGCTTTCATTTAATATAATATTTCAATTTCTTATCCATATAACCATCTGTTGAAATTTTGATTGCAAAACCGCTGTAATCAGATAAAAATTTAGCTGCTGCTCCTCTTCCTCCACCAGTTGATCCCTTTTCATTTTGAATAATAGCACCAAACGCAACAACTGAACCATCTTTTTGAATAATTGTTGCTCCATCTAAACCAATTAATTCAGCTCTCAATTTTCTATCTATATCTATAAATAATTTCTTACCATTTAATAAATTTTTAATAATATTTCTTTTATAGAGTCGTTTTTCAATATTATAATTTTTTTCACCACTTTTATTAAGTTCTTCTCTAAGCTCATCATCATTCTTAGAAACAAAAAGATTATCACATTCACTAAGAATAGTTTCTTCTTTAACTTTCAATTCCATTCCATCTTTTACTATTGCGATAATTCCACCACAATGAGATAATGAAACATCAATAGCGCTAGAAAAAACTTCCATCAAAATTTGTTTATCAATATTCTCAGTATTTTTATATCTTTCCATAACATTTAAAAAACTTTGGTAAGAAAAATTAGCCCACCTACCATTGCGTTTTATTAATTCTATTTTGCCATTTTTTGCGATAAAAATATCTCCTTCTGTCAAAAAGATAATAAACTCAAAAAATAATATTTTTTATTTTTTCAACTCATCTTTGAGTTCTTTTTTGTCTTTTTCATTA
>CANQDY010000067.1 GCA_947593895.1 uncultured Bacilli bacterium | reverse complement strand
CAAGCAATATGTATATCTTTTTCCTCCTTATGTACAAGCGATAACAGCTTGTTTTAGAAGATCTAAATATCCAAATGATTCTGTTTCGCCTAATTATGTGATGCCTAAAGGAAGAGTTGTATATGGTGGATGGAATAATAATAACAATTATACTTTCTACAATAATAATAGTAATGATACGACTTGGAAAGAAACATTTACAACTTATACTATATCAAAAAAATATAGTGGTTCATATGGAACACATACCGCGGGTGAAACGATTAGCAGTGAAATTATTTACCAATACATGTATTATAAATATCCAAGTGAGCCATCTAAGATTACAGGATATACTTTTAATAGTTGGGTTACAGTAGAAGGCGGAAATACTAAATATACAGAAAGAGTTTTTTCTAGTGATGGTTCAATATATGCAAAATACGATATAAATCAATATACAGTTAAATTTATGGCTAATGGTTCAATAGTTGAAACAAGAACAGTGAACTATAATGGTACAATAGAATCACCATTACCTAGCGCTCCTACTAAACCCGGATATACATTTAGCCATTGGGCTTGGGATTCGGAGTCAGGAGCTGAAGTAAAATTAACAGATAAAATAACTAAAGATAGAACAGCTTATGCAGTGTATAAGAAAAATGGTCATACAGTTAATTATTATGATGGAATGACTGGAAATATAATTTCTGAATATACAGAAACGGTTGCAGATGGGGGAACAATTACTCATACTAGTGCACCAAGTAAAACGGGATATACATTTAAATACTGGTGTACTGACCCAACATTAACTATACCATTTCAAAATAGCACTCCTGTTACTGGAAATTTAAATTTATATGCAAAATATGATATAAATCAATATACAGTTAAATTTATTTCAGAAAATATAGAAATATCATCTCGTGAATACGATTATGGTGCAGATATTGAGATACCAGATAATCCAACAAAGGATTCATCTGTTGATAAAGATTATACTTTTGATTACTGGTTGGGTAATGATGGATCACAATTGAAAAAAGGACAAGCAATTACTGCTACAAAAAATATAACTTATACTGCTCATTTTACTGAGAGTGCAAGAAAATATAATGTTATTTATCATTATAATGGAACTAGTAAAACTATTAATTTAGCTTATGGAGATGCAATTATAGCTAATGCTCCAATCGAAGCAAAAATTGATGGAAAGAAAATCTTATGGTATTTTGATGATGGATTTAGTGAACAGGTTACCGGCGATTCTAAAGTGGATGAAAAACATCTAAATATATATGCAAAATATGAAGATTTAACATATGTTACTATATATTTAGATTATAGTGAATTTACACAATGGTCATATAATAATTCTTATTTCTATGTTTACTCATCTATAAGCGATGTAAATAATACATGGCCAGGAAAAAAGGCATCTGCATTTGATTGTGGTTCAATTGTTAGTTTAGGAAATTCCTTATATCAAATTAATTTGGATGAAATATATGATAGAATAATTATTAATAGTGGTGTTTCGACAAGTTATAATCTAACAGAGGCTATTTCTTTGACTACAAATTCTAATGGTGAAAGAATTAAATATGTCAAATTAACTGGAAATACAAGACTAGGAACAACTTCTAATGGAGATATAGATATAGAACAAGGTAAATATCTTTATAAAGTAAAAACAGAAACTAATTTAGATAATTTATTAAAAACTCAAAAAGCACCTATAAATAGTAGTGATGATATGTATAGATTTACATTTGGTGTTAAAGATTCTTATAAATATGGATTGTCATTCATTTTTATTACAAGCACAAACGAATCAACTATAAGGTATTGGAATTTTTCGACTGATTCAAAGTTAAATGAAGTTAGATTAGGAACAACTGTATATAACTCTTCTAGCGGTTATTCAGGATATTACTCATTAACAATAAGAGAGAATGATTCATTTAGATTAACAAATTATGATCGGGTTGTTGTTCTGGCATGTTTTAAAAATTCAAGTGAAGTGAATGTTCTTAAAGCTGTTGAATATAAGATTAATAACTCTGATGGAAGTTTAACTAGAGTGGTATAGATATGAAAAATAGTAAGAAGATTTTAATAATTATGTTATTGGGATTCTTACTTTTTTCTTGTGATGGTAAAAAAGTAATTGACCAATCATCATTTTTAAATGAATCAAGTATCACTTCTTCAGATGAATCAACTACTACATCTATTGATTCAAATTTTTCTACTAGTTGTGATGATTCTTTTAGCTCAGATGAAGAAAAGAGTTCTGAAAATATTGTTGATGGAGATAAACTTCAATCTGATTGGAATTGGGAATAGTTTTTTAAATGTGTTTTAATTCAACACATTTTATTTTTTTGTTGTTCAGATATTTAATTTAATTGATTAAAATGAATTTACAAAATAAAGGAGAAAACAAAAAATGAACACAGACAAAATTTATGCAGAATCAATTGCAAATGAATACTCGGTCAAGAAAACATCTAAGGTTGTAGCGCTTAAAAAATTAGATCGTAAGGCAAAATTACCTTCGATGATATTTACTTACACATTTGGAATAGTTACTTGTTTACTTTTAGGCGTAGGAATGTGTCTGACTATGAAAGTAATTGGTGATGGTAGCAATTTATTAATGGCTATCGGTATTATTGTTGGAATAATTGGTATTTTAGGTATGGGAGTTAATTATTTTATTTATAAAAAGATACTTGAGCATGGAAAACAAAAATATTCTAGTGATATTATTAATTTAGCAAACGAAATAACTAATGAAAAATAATAATAAAAGGAGGGCAGAAATATGAATAAATCAGAAAGCAAATATTATCATACTGCCCGATTAATGAATGAAGCTTTATTAGTTCTACTTGAGAAAAAAGATTATGATTATATATCAATTAAAGAGGTTTGCTTAAAAGCAGGAGTCAATCGATCAACATTTTATTTGCATTATGAATCAATGGATGATTTATTAAAGGAAAGTGTTGAAAATTTAACTAGTGATTTATTTGATACATATCAAAAAGGAATATTTGAAAAAGATAAACTTAATTCATATTCTCTTGGTGATTTATTTCTTATTACTCCAGATTATATTATTCCTTATCTTTCTTTTCTTAAGGAACATAAAAAAATATTTATGGTTGCAATTTCTCAGCCAATTATGATTAAAATTAATCGTTCTTTTGATAAGTTATATTACGAAATTTTCGATCCGATTCTAGAAAGATATCAAGTTGATAAAGATAAAAGAAAATATATATTATCGTTCTATATTAATGGGCTTCATTCGATTATTGTTGAATGGATTAAAAATGGATGTAAAGATAATATAAACGATATCTCTGATTTGATAATATCATGCATTACCTTTGATAATTTAAAAAAAAATAAATATGATTAATAAATCTATAAAAAAATTTAAAGACATGACTTTTGAGGAAAAAACTGAGTTTAATACGTTTTTTTCAGTTTGCTTAAATATCATTTTTTCAATTGGTAAAAGTGTAATAACTATTATTACTGGCTCTTTTATGTTTTTAATTAGTGCGAGTGTTAATTTATGTATTGGACTTGCAAAAATTGAATGTTATTCAGGAATTAAAAAAAAGGAAAAAAATAAGCAATTTGATAAGAGAAATATCAAAATATCTTTTCTTTTTATGATTGCCGGCTTAATGTACATTCTATACATGGGGAGATTAATTCTTTTTGATACCAGAACATTCCACTATAATATGTTTTTAGGAATCAATATTGCATTTATTTCTTTTGTTGAAATGGGATTTGCTATTGTTGGAATTATTCGGGTAAAACAAAGTGGGCATTTTTATCGAAATATTAAAATAATTAATTTTGCTTCCGCTTGTACGGCAATTATGCTTACTCAAGTAGCGTTATTATCATTTTGTGAAGCGACAAATGTTAATAAAGTAAATGGTTTTACTGGAGTGGCCATTGGATTGTTTATGATTATTTTAGGTATATTTATTATAATTTTACCTAAAGCAAGTATGATTGATCGTAAATATAATGAATATAAATATATGGTTTCAAAAGTGAATACGATTAATTTAATTAACAATTTTCGTAATAAAATGGTTATTTGTAATGATAATCATTTAACAATTATTTTTTCAAAGAGTAAAGTTTATGGAACATATTACTTTGAGGCTACATTATTAGAGGATAAGATTAGTGGAACATTAAATCATAAGTGCTATTTCTTCAAAGAACTAAATATATTCTTAAAAATACTAGTTATAATTCTTTCGGAAATATTATTTTTCATTTGGCTTATTGGTCGATTAATAAGTTTTATTAGAAATAGTTTTCTACCTACAAAGTTGGATAAGATAATGAAAAATTTTAATTGCGAATATAATCAATTAAATTCGGATATAATATGCTAGTTATATTTAACTAAAAGATTTTATTATTAAATTTTAAAGCGTATAATTTATAATATGGTTATGGAGGAGCTATTATGATTCTTAGTCGTAAGGATTTAAAATTAATGGCTAAAGACAATTTAAGAAATAAGTGGGGTGGAGCAATTGTTGTTTGTTTGCTTTATACTTTATTAGTTGGAGTATTGTCTTCTACTGGAATTGGAATTCTCTTATTAAATAGTTTATTTTCTATTGGTTTATATCAGGCTTTTACTTTTGGAAAAAATAAAGAAAACTATGATATCTCAGATCTTTTTGATCCATTTAGTAATGAAGTTGGTAATCGAATTTCTCTTAGTATAATAAAAAATATTTATATCTTCTTATGGTCATTATTATTCATCATACCGGGTATTATTAAATCTTGTTCATATGCGATGAGTGAATATATTTCATTTCGTGATCCAAGTATGACATATAAAGGTTGCATCGATAAAAGTAGAAAAATAATGGATGGACATAAGATGGAATTTTTTATTTTGCAACTAAGTTTCTTTGGGTGGGAATTATTATCAGTATTAACTTTTGGTATTTTAGAGATTCTTTTTGTAGCGCCATATCGTTACGCAACATATACAGTATATTTTGAAAATCTATATAATCATTCTTCTTTAATAAATGTTGGATAAATATTATCTTCTAATTTTTGAAATTGTCTATTTGATTTATGAATAAAATTTTTAAAATAAAATTATTTTGTTATGTAATAATAACTTATTCAGTAATGATTGTTAAAACAATTTAGTAATTGTGACTAATATTTTTTAATATTTATAATCAGAATAATTATTTTAATGATGATAATTGTTATACGATATATTTTTTAAATTGATAATTTCATAATTGAAAAATATAATTATAATTCATATTAATTATTTCTCTTTTATAGTTAAACCAGAAAATAATAATTTGAAGTTATCAAATTTAGATAATTAATAATTCACACAAATAATAAATATCGCATTTACAAAGTTTTTTACTGGTTTAAATGAATCATGATTTTTGACGATAATAATTGAAATAATGAATAATTTAGTAATGAAATATTTAGATGTGCTTAAATAGAATTATTTGATTTCAGAGATTTAACTTGTTATATAACCATAATTTCCTAGTAAACAATTATTATATTTAATATAATGAATATATATTGTTATTAAAGATGAGGTTTATATGAAAAAGAAATTTTTAGTGTCAATTTGCGTAATGATGTGTATTTCTTTTTCATCTTGCTCTGACAATAAAGTAAATTCATTAAATCAAGCACTATCTTTACAAACAGATTATATGAATAATACTGTTGAATTAATTAATAATTTTTACCAAAAAGGATTTTTAGGTATTAAGTTAAATACTGATATATCGATAATTAATCAAGAAAATAACAAAATAAATTTGCTAACTCAGGTTAATATTGATAAGGAGTCATTTGAAGATTATCAATTTAATTCTTCCGATTTCGAGTTTTATTTCAGTACCTCACTTGCTAATGAAAATAAGTCAATAAATGCTTATTATAATCAAAAAAATTTTACTATCGATGTTGATGGTGTTAAAAAATGGATGTGTGATTCTAAATATTTTGATGATTACATCAATTATATAAATGATAATAAACAGCAAGATTCAGTTGTAGAAATTACTAATATTTTATCTGACTTAATTTTAAATAATAAATTACAATTTTTCTTATCTTGGATTTCAGGAAAAATTACCAGTGATCAAGTATATGATGAATTTGTAAACTTATTGAGTGAGTATTATGGCACTAATATAGAATATATATTTACTAAAAAAGATCGTCGTTTGATAGTTTTAACATTAGATAAGGTTAAAGAGAATCTGATCGATGTATTGGATTATAAGGGTAATAAAAAAGAATTAACTTTAGTTGTTAGTAAAGAAAAGTTAATTGTATTTAGAAATATAATTATTGAAAATGCAAATGATTCACTTCGTCAAATTGCTAATGCAAGTTTTTCTACTTCTTATAGTGAATATATAAAAAACTTTTATCAGAAATTAAAAAAATTTAGTGAAGAAGAATTTAAAGTTGAAACTATTGAAACTATTGAATTCACACTTTTAACTGATGGGAAAACTATTAAATCATTTGAAATTTTATTAAAGGTAAATCAGAATAATCAGATAACTTTAGTTAAGAGTTATACTGACATTATTATATCATCGAGAAATATTAAAATTGATCGACCAATTTCTTCTGGAGAATATGAAATTCTAAAATATCAACCATGATTTTGATACTAAAAATTAAATCGATAAAAAATTATCTATATTTTTCAAATATTGAATAAAAAATTGTAACAAAACAATTTTGTTTATAGTAGAATGTATGTGTTGACAAAATATACTAACAGGAGGAAAAAATATTATGTCAGTAAAAGTAGCTATTAATGGATTTGGCCGTATTGGTCGTTTAGCTTTCAGACAAATGTTTGGTGCTGAAGGCTATGAAATCGTTGCAATCAACGATTTGACAAGCCCTAAAATGCTTGCTCATTTATTAAAGTAT
>CANQDY010000066.1 GCA_947593895.1 uncultured Bacilli bacterium | reverse complement strand
GCTAGATTACATGGTTGTGATTTTCAAGGTAAAGAAAAAATTGTTAATGCTTTAAATAATATTCAATCAGGAGGATCAAGTGGAACTATTTCTCAGTTGAGTACTAAATTAAGTAATTTAAGTTCCGCATGTGATAAAATTGATACTTTATGTCGTAGAGTTATCAGTGAAGAAGAATGTTTAAATGTGATTGATCAAATAAAGAATTTAGATGAAAATTTCATCATAGATAACAAAAAAAGAAAAGAAGAATATTTAAAAATGTTGCAAAGTGGTGATTTGCTAAATATCGCTCATTTAATTAAATTGCTATATCACTTATTTGAAGAAAAAAAAGCCAATAACAAATCAATTGGAACAATTGATATATCGATGTTTAATGATGCGAAAAATCGATTATTTTCTGAAATTCAATATGTTTTAAAGCTTAATTCATTTGATGAAGTTGAATTATTTATAAAAAATCGAATTGAAGATTAGCCTTTATGGGTTAATTTTTTTAAGTGTACCGTGATGGCATATATTATTAGTGAAAGTTTAATATATGTGTAGTTATAAATAAAGTTTTAGAGAATAACAAAGTATCAATTTTTAGATTGAAAGCTAAAAAGAAGTGTGAAACAAAATCGAGAACTAACGGACAGAAACTTATTACAAACTATATAAGTGTAAGGTTGCTTAATAAATTAAAATTTAATCGTAACTCTTTATAATATAATAAATAGTTAATTGTAGAAAGATACATGTTTTACTATGGGAGTCCTCATAGTCAGGAAATTGAGGAAAACGACCAAAGACTAGTATTGGTCAAAAAGGTTCATTATGAGAAGTTAGCCGAGTTTGTAGTAATAGGTGGTAATTAAGAGTTATTGTATAATTTGTAGTTATTATTACTTAAATTGAAATAAGGTTAAACCTGGAATAAACAAAAGAAAAAGTATCTATTTACCTAGAGGATAAGCCTAAATAATATTACCTGTAAGTAAAATCATATAGAGAAAATATTATGTAAGAAAGTTCAAATGATTACAAATTAAATTGCCGTATATGGAACGCTATATTCTAATGGCGTGACAAAAAAGCATTCCAAAAATATCTTAAAAAGTTTTCTTTACTTGTTTTTAAATAAAAAAATATATTTTTTGCTGAAACTATATTATATTATATTAGATAATTTATAGAGGTTATTTTATGGATGTTACTGATTTAAAAATTAATCAAATCGCTAATATTATTGATATTGAGGGTAAAGGACCATTAAGAAGAAGACTTTTAGAAATGGGAATTTTACCTAATACTTTGGTTAAAGTGATAAAAAAAGCTCCTTTAGGAGATCCTTTGGAAATTTCAATTCGTGGATATGAATTATCTTTAAGAAAAGAAGATGCAAAATCCATCAAGGTGGAGGTTAAATAAAATGAAAATTGCACTTGTTGGAAATCAAAACTGTGGAAAGACAACTCTTTTTAATGCATTGACCGGATCAAATCAACATGTTGGAAATTTTCCTGGTGTTACAGTCGATGGAAAAGTTGGTCAAATTAAGAATAAAGAGAAAATTTCTTTAGTTGATTTGCCAGGTATTTATTCTTTAACACCATATTCCAGCGAGGAAATTGTTACCAGAGATTTTATAATTAAAGAAAAACCTGATGTAGTTTTAAATATTATCGATGCAACAAATATTGAAAGAAACCTGTATTTAACAATGCAATTATTAGAATTAGATGTTCCTTTAATCATTGCTTTGAATATGATGGATGAAGTTAATGCATCAGGAAATAGTATCGATGTTAATAAATTATCGGAAGGGTTAGGAGTTAAAATTTGTCCAATTTCTGCAAGCAAAAACCAAGGAATAGATGAATTAATGGAGGAAACTATTAAAGTTGGTAAAAATAAAATTATGCCAATTCATATTGATGTTTGTGAGAAGGATTCACCAGTTCATAGAGCGATTCATGCGATTATGCACTTAGTTGAGGATCATTGTGAAAAATATGGTCTACCAAAAAGATATGTTGCTACTCAATTAATTCAAAAAGATGAAATTTTATCTAAAGAAATCAATCTATCAGAGAATGAAGTAGATTTATTAGGCCACATTATATGCGAAATGGAAAATGATAATGGGTATGATAATGAAATATCGATTATCGGTATGAGATATAATTATATTGATAGAGTAGTAAAAAAATCGGTCACGATTAAATCAACCCAAACAAAAGAGCAGATACGTTCATCTAAGATTGATCGAATTTTGACTAATAAGTATTTAGCATTTCCAATTTTTATTTTAATAATCGGGTTAATCTTTTCAATCACTTTTGGTTTAGTCAATACATACATATCTGATTTGTTAGGAAATGGATTAAATCACTTAATTAATATAGTTCATAAGGAAATGGATAATGCTGATTTTAATATAGTGTTAATATCTTTAATTTGCGATGGACTAATGACGGGTGTATTTAGTGTATTATCTTTTCTTCCAACGGTTGTGGTTTTATTCTTTTTTCTCTCGTTACTTGAAGATACCGGCTATATGTCTAGAGTTGCTTTTATTATGGATAAACCTCTTAGAAAGATTGGTTTATCAGGAAGAAGTTTTGTTCCTTTACTAATTGGTTTTGGATGTAGTGTTCCAGCGGTTATGGCAACAAGAACCACTGCTTCAGAAAAGGACAAGAAACTAACCTTAATGTTAATTCCTTTTATTCCTTGTAGCGCCAAACTTCCAATATTTACTGCGGTTGTTGGAGGATTCTTTAAATTAGATGTTTTAGTTATTCTTGGATTATATTTCTTGTCTGTTGCTCTTGGAATTTTAGTTGGATTTATTTCAAAATTAATTAAAAAAAGTAAACCAACCCCATTTATGATGGAACTGCCTAATTATCGTCTTCCAACTGTAAAAAATACTTTGTTATTAATGTGGGAGAAAGCTAAAGATTTTATTAAGAAGGCTTTTACAGTAATTTTTGTTTGTAGTTTAATTATTTGGTTTTTAAATAGTTTTGATTTTAAATTTAATTATGTAGATGGAGATACTATTTCAGTTGATAGTTCAATGCTTAGTAAAATTAGTAGTTTTATTACTCCTTTATTTAGACCAATTGGTATTAATGATTGGAGATATTGTGCTTCATTAATTACAGGATTGACTGCAAAAGAGAGTCTCGTTTCAACTTTAACAGTTTTATATGGCTCAGTTGATTTAGCAATAGTTAATGTAAATACGGGACAAATTTTAGCTTTTTTAGTTTTTGTTATTTTATATATGCCTTGTATTGCTACTTTTGCTGTGTTGAGAAAAGAATTAAAGTCGACATCGTTAGCAATTCTATATATGGCAGGACAGACTTTATTTGCTTATTTTATGGCAATGCTATTCTATGGGGTGAGTCTCTTATGTTAAAACTACTTGAAGATAGTTTAAAACTTCAGGATTATCTAGTTCTAGGAGCAATCTTATTTGTTCTCATTATTGCCATTATCTATATAGTTAAAAATCGATGTAAGTATTCTTGCAATGGATGTTCAAGACAAGATTGTAAAAAAAGGAGAAAATGAAGTGAAGCAAAAAAAACTAATTGAATATACTAAAGGTTTAAAACTTCAATCGGTTTTATCGCCTTTTTTTAAGTTGTTTGAAGCTTGCGTGGAATTATCTGTTCCATTAATTGTCGCAGATATTATTGATAAAGGAATACCTAGTAAAGATCAAAATTTTATCATTATCAGATTCATAGTTTTAATTGTTTTAGGTGTTTGCAGTTTTGGCTTTGCACTTGTTGCCCAATATTTTTCAAGTAAGGTTGCAAATAAATATTCTTGCAGAATAAGGCAGGGTTTATTTGATCATGTTCTAGACTTATCATACAAGGAGATAGATCAATTAGGTAATGCAACATTATTAACTAGAATGACTAGCGATATTAATCAAATTCAAACTGGAGTTAATATGTTCTTAAGACTATTACTTCGTTCACCATTTATTGTTTTTGGATCTTTAATTATGGCATTTGTAGTTGATGCTCAGTTAGCTCTTATTTTAGTTATTATGATTCCGATTTTATTTTTTATTGTTGTTATTGTAATGAAAATGACATTACCAAAATATAAAGATATTCAAAACTCTTTGGATATAGTTACTAAAGAAACTAAAGAAAACTTGACTGGAGTTAGAGTTATTAGAGCTTTTACTTCTGAAGATAAGCAAATTGAAGATTTTGAAAACAAAAATAGAAGATATACTAATTTACAAATTGTTGTTGGTAAAATTTCTTTAATTATGAATCCGTTGACGATATTAGTTATTAATTTCGGAATTGTATGCTTACTTTATTTTGGTGGAATAAAAGTTAATCAGGGTAAGTTAACTGATGGTGAAGTTGTAGCACTTTATAACTACATCAGCTTCATTTTAGTTGAACTGATAAAACTTGCTAATTTGGTGATTACAATTAGTAAAGCCATTGCCTGTGGTAAAAGAGTTAATAGTTTATTTAATATTGAATCAAGTTTGAAATTTGTTGAAAAAGAAAAAATTAATGATGATTTTTTATCTTTTAATCATGTTTCGTTTAAATATAACAATGATGGAAAAGAAGCATTAAACGACATATCATTTAATGTTAAAAAGAACCAAACAATCGGTATTATCGGCGGTACTGGCTCTGGAAAGACTACATTAATCAATTTAATTAACCATAGATATGATATTTCAAATGGTTTAATTATTTATAAAGGATATCCATTAAATTCATATAGCTTAAATGAATTAAGGGATAATATTTCAATTGTACCTCAAAAGGCGGTATTATTTGAAGGAACGATTAGATCAAATCTTTTATGGGGGAAAAAAACCGCTAGTGATGAAGAATTATATCGAGCGATTTTTTTAAGTCAATCTGAAGATATTATCAGAAGTAAAGCAAAAGGAATTGATGAAAAAGTGGAGCAAGGGGGAAGAAATTTTTCAGGTGGTCAAAAGCAACGTTTAACTATAGCAAGAGCATTAGTAAAGAATTCACAAATACTAATTCTTGATGATAGTAGTTCAGCTTTAGATTATAAGACTGACAAAGAGTTACGAATGAAATTAAAACAATTAAAAGATACTACGGTTTTTATTATTTCTCAAAGAACTTCTTCTTTAGTATCTTGCGATAATATTTTGGTTTTAGATCATGGAAACTTAATTGCTCAAGGTACTCACGAAGAATTACTAAAAAATTGCAGTTTATATCAAGAAATTCATTATTGTCAATTTGAAAAGGAGAATCATTATGAAACAAAGTAATCTTTCTTTTATTTTAAAATATTTAAAAAAATATCGATTCTTACTATTTTTTTCATCAATTTTATCATTGATTTTTAGTTTATTAATTTTATTAATTCCTTATTTAGTGGGACTTGTAATTGATTTATTAATTGGTTTAAATTTAGTTAATATGAATCAGGTAATTATGTATTGCATCATTATTGCTTCAATTAGTGTGGTTGCAAGTATTTCCCAATACTTATCAGAAATTATTAATAACAAAATTTGTTTTTTTATAACAAAAGATTTGAGAAACGACTTGAATTCTAAAATTCATCGTTTACCTTTAAAGTATCTTGATAATCAACCAATTGGTGATGTGGTTAATCGAATTATTAATGATGTTGAAACTATTTCTGATGGTTTAATCATGGGATTTAATCAACTATTTTCTAGTATCGTTACTATAATTACTTGTTTAATTATTATGTTTATCATGAATTATCTTATCGCTTTAGTTGTATTTATTTTGACACCACTTTCATTATTGATTGCTCGATTTATTTCTAAATCCACTTATTCATTGTTTATGAAACAATCAACTATTAAAGCAAATCAAACGGGATTTATTAATGAAATGATAACAAATGAAAAGATTATTCAACTCTTTGATATGAAAAAAGAAATAAGCGATAAATCATTAAATTTAAATAATAAAATTGAAAAAGTTGGAACTAAGGCAATATTCTTTTCTTCTCTTGTTAATCCATCAACTCGATTTATTAATGCGATGATTTATGCTAGCGTAGCTTTTGTTGGAGCGTTAATTTGTATTGGATCAAATCCAATTAAAATTGGAACATTATCATCGTTACTATTCTATGTTAATCATTACGCAAAACCATTTAATGAGATTACTGGAATTATTAGTGAACTTCAAAATTCATTTGCTTCTACAAGTAGAGTAAGGGAATTATTATCTCAAGAAGAAGAAGAACCTTCAAATGAAAATGAATTAATTAATGTTAAGGGACAAATTGAATTAGAACATGTTTATTTTTCTTATTCAAAGGAAATTAAACTTATCGAAGATTTTTCTTTAAAAATTAAACCAGGGACAAAAGTGGCAATCGTTGGCCCAACGGGATGTGGTAAAACTACATTAATTAATTTACTAATGAGATTCTATGATCCAATTAAAGGAGTAATCAAGGTTGATAAGAGTAATATTAGGGATGTTTCAAAAAAGAGTTTAAGGGACAATTATGGAATGGTATTACAAGATACTTGGCTCAAAGAAGGAACAATAAAAGACAATGTAAAAATAGGTAAAGAAAACGCAAGTGATGAAGAAGTCATTGACGTATTAAAAAAATCTCATTGTATAAATTTTGTATCTCAGATGGAAAGTGGAATTAATACAGTTATTAAAGAAGACGGCGAAGGTTTGTCACAAGGACAAAAGCAATTGCTTTGTGTTTCAAGAATTATGTTAACAAGACCACCATTATTAATTTTAGATGAAGCAACTTCTTCAATTGATACCAGAACTGAAATGAAAATTCAAGAAGCATTTAATTTATTAATGGAAGGAAGAACTTGTTTTATCGTTGCCCATAGATTATCAACAATAAAAAATGCTGATTTAATTTTAGTTATGGATAATGGTAATATTATTGAGGTGGGAAATCACAATCAACTAATGAAGAAAGAAGGTTTCTATTATAATTTATATAATAGTCAATT
>CANQDY010000065.1 GCA_947593895.1 uncultured Bacilli bacterium | reverse complement strand
GAGCAGGTGACGGGAATCGAACCCGCGTAGTTAGCTTGGAAGGCTAAAGTTCTACCATTGAACTACACCTGCAATTATGGCGGACCAGACGAGAATCGAACTCGCGATCTTCTCCGTGACAGGGAGACATGTTAACCGCTACACCACTGGTCCATAGATGGCGGAGCAAGAGAGACTCGAACTCTCGCACCAGTTACCCGATCTACGTCCTTAGCAGGGACGCCCCTTCACCAACTTGGGTATTGCTCCTCGTCGCTAGATTATATTAGCATATTGAAAAGTATATATCAATTATTTTTTTTATTTTTACTTTTTTTGGTTCATATATTAAAACTATGATTTTCTGATTATTTAATTTATTTATACCATTCAACTTTAAATTAACAAAATCATTTCTTTTGCTTTCTTTTTACATACGATACATTTTGAAAAAAGTGTTTTAGTAAATGGTATAAACACTTTATTTGCGTTAATTTTTTCTTTAACAACTTTTAAACATGTTTGGCACATGCAAATACAGAAGCGATTACCTCTTTTAATTAAATTAATATCTGTTTGTTTTTTAGAAAATAACAAAATTTGCTTTAAAGAGATAGAATAAAAATCATCATTTATCTCTTTTCTCATTATTTCGATTTGATTTATCAAATCTTTATCATCAACAATTATTTTTCTTTTAGAAGTAATCAAACATACTTGATGTCTACTTATATTTCTTGGACCAATTTCGATTATTAAGGGGATATTATCATCAAGCAATTTCTCTTCGTTTGTTACATAATCACCATCATTTACCACTAGAGAAATACGATAATCTTTTAATAATTCTTTATAAACCTTTGCTTGATGAATAACCTCGTTATGTTTACTCTTTAAACAAAATAAAGCAATTTGAGTATATGAACTATCAAAATGAACATTCCTCTTTTTTTGAGTAGTTTTATACCAATTAAAAAATTTTAAAAAATTATTAAATTCAATTTTTACAATATATTTATTACCGCAAGTAAGATTTAATCTAACCAATGAATAACTCTCAAGTTGATCATTAATAATAAAAATATGATATTCTTCTTTTTTTGATAAGATTTTAGAATCAAATGTTTCAATTGAAAAAATTTTCTTGAAAATTTCTTTTATTAGTATGATGAAATTCATCAGTTCATTTCTTACCTCAATTTCACTATTTTTAATAATTAAACCCTCTAAATCATTTAGCGAAAAAAAACTACCTTCAGAAAAATTTTTCTGAAGTTCAGGACCTATTCCAGAAACTAAATGATAGCTTTTCTCAATTCTTTTTTTTAACTCTACTCTTAATATTTCATAAGCAAGAGTAATTTCATCTAAATAAATTAAGTTATTTTTTCCCTCTGATTGTAATTTTCTTTTCATACTTACACCAAAATAATTATAAACAATATTAATTCTTAAATAAATAGCATAATTCTTGACAAAAAAATTATTTTGTACAAAATTATGCTATAATAAACACAAGAGGTGTACAAAATGAAAAAAATTATTCCAATTACAAAATTAAGAAACACTAATGAGATTTCAAATTTATGCCGTAAATCAAATTATCCAATATTTGTAACAAAGCATGGTCATGAGGATATTGTAATTATGTCTAGTAATCTTTATCACAAAAAAGATGAAAATGAGCAACACAGTGAAAGCGAACACAAAAATGTGCATTATAACAACATTAAAATGGAAACTCAGGACAAATGCTTAGGATTAATTAAAGTTTGTGCTACAAATTTTGAAGGAAAGATTAATCATATCTCTTATAACGAAGAACAAATAGTTAACGCAATTTTAAGTTCTTATAATCATGGTGCTAAAATTATCGTTTTACCGGAATTATGCTTAACATCTTATTCTTGTGGTGATTTATTTCTCTCCGCTGATTTACTAAATAATGTAATTAAATCCATAAAAAGAATCTGTAAAAAAACTGAAAATATCGATGCTTTTTACACTTTTGGCGCTCCATTAATATTTGAAAATAAAATATATAATTGTGCTATATGTATGCATCAAGGAAATATTTTAGGTATTGTTCCAAAATCCTATATTCCAGAATATAACGAATTTTATGAAAAACGTTATTTCCAAAGTTACACATCATCAAAAATTCAAACTTACTATTTAGATGATTTAGCTATTCCATTTGGAACAAACTTAGTTTTTCAAAATACTAGATATCAAGATCAGATTATTGGTGTTGAAATTTGTGAAGATATGTGGGTAAACATTCCTCGAAGTTCAATCCTAAGTGATTTAGGTGCAACAATAATTGTTAACTTATCCGCAAGTAATGAAACATTACATAAAGAAGAAAACCGTAGAAATTTAATTAAATCCAGTTGCTTAAGAAGCAATATTGGATATGTTTACGCTTCTAGTTCTTCTAATGAATCAACTGCGGAAGTAATATTCTCTGCTCATAATATTATTTGTGAACCAGATGGTATTATAAATGAAAGTATCCTATTTAACCATTCAGAAACAATAAGTGAAATTGATTTAACTAAAATAATTAGTTTAAGAAGACAAAAAAGCTACCAAACATCTTCTAACCTTGAAAGAAGAATAATTCCTTTTTCTTCTAAATTAGAAATACCAATATTAACTAGAAAAATAAAAAGACTCCCATTTGTTAACGAAGACAAAAACGAGTCTTTGATAGAAGCTAGAAAAATTCTAACAATGCAAGCTAAATCTTTAATCAAAAGATTAACTGCAATTAATTGTAAAAATGTAGTTATTGGCATTTCTGGTGGTCTTGATTCTACTATTAGTCTTCTTGCTACTGTCAAAGCATTTGATTTAATGAATCTTCCAAGAAGTAATATTCATACATTAACGATGCCTTGTTTTGGAACCACCAAAAGAACAAAATCAAACGCAGAAATTCTTTGTAATAAACTAAACGTAACACTAAAGACAATTGATATTAGTCAATCAGTAACGCAACATTTAAAAGATATTGATGTTAGTCTTAATGAACTAAGTATAACTTACGAAAACGCACAAGCAAGAGAAAGAACTCAAATTTTAATGGATTATGCCAATAAAATCAATGGTATTGTAATTGGCACCGGTGATTTAAGTGAAATTGCATTAGGTTGGTCAACTTACAATGGTGATCATATGTCAATGTATAACTTAAATTGTTCTCTTCCAAAAACTTTAATTAAGGAGATGTGTTTTCAATTAACAAACGATTACCCGGAAGTAAAAAATATATTATTAGATATTTTAGATACTCCTGTTTCTCCAGAACTATTACCGCCAAGTGAAAACCAAATTAGCCAATTAACCGAAGATACTGTTGGCCCTTATGAACTTCATGACTTTTTCCTTTATCATTTCATCTATCAACATTTAGAATTAGAAAAAGTCTATCTATACGCTAAAAAGGCATTTGAAAGTATTTACAAAAAAGAAGTAATTAAAAAGTGGTTAAAGGGCTTTGTCAAACGTTTTTTCAACAATCAATTTAAAAGATCTTGCTGTCCTGATGGTCCAAAAGTTACTGAAGTAAGTCTTTCACCAAGAGGCGATTTTAGAATGCCTAGCGATGTAAGTGGTTATGATTTATTAAATCAAATTGATGCTTTCGATTAAGACTTAAATTCATTGTTATAGGTTTCAAGCATTTCTTTGAAACGATTATAGTGAACAATCTCTCTTTGTCTTAAAAAGAGTAAAATCGCAATACAATCCTGATCATCGGTCAAGTTAATTAAATGCTCGTAGTTACTACGGGCCTTTTCTTCTGCGGCCATATCTTCAGTTAAATCTGTTTTATAATCGGCGGTTACACCAACACCAGCAGTATTATACGGAACTCCATTACAATCTTGAAGTCCAAGTCCATCTCCGTGAATTACATAGGCACACCCAAGTCCCGCATCATCTAATTCTTTTGGCGTAGCATTACGAGTTAATTGATAAATCATGGTACAAATCATTTCAACGTGTCCCATTTCCTCGGTTGCAATATCTTTTAATAAGCGTTTACCACGTTCATCGGGCATTGTAAAAGATTGAGCAAAGTATCGTAAACAAGCATTTAATTCACCATTTGGTCCACCAAATTGAGCGTATAATGCCTTAGCAAACTTTAAATTTTTATGTTTTAGATCGATTGGAAAAGAAGTCATTTTAATATAATCAAACATAGTTATCTCCTTTATACATTACTTGGATTAATCCAACTAAACATTCCGTCATAACCTGCTTTTATACTAACTAATGGTCCATATTTATCTTCATATTCATGGAATTTCTTAATGTATTCTTCAGCATATTTCTTATACTGAAGATATGCCTCCTTATCCTTTGGATGAATATCCAAATGAAGTTTAAGATCATGAGAAATCAGAAAATACATTTGAACCTCCATCATCATTTTATCTTTTTGAGTTTTATTAAATGGTATGGTTGGTTGATAATTCTTATAAGGAACATACTCATTTTTATAGGCATTACCATGTAATAAGGTTAGTTCTGGTGAAAATAATTCATCATAATAAATATCCTTTTTTTCTTCCTCCACATTTTTATGGATTGGCATGAAAGGATAAAAAAAATAAGGTCCTGGATTAAAACTTTCCATAAGACAATCCTCCTAGATTAATATATTCAATTTAAACAATTAATCTTGGGCGAAAAAATAAAACGTAAATAATGTATTTATCAAGCTAAAAATAAAAAAAAGACTATATTGTAATAATTTATTTTACAAGTATAGTCTTTAATAATTATTTGTTAACTTTACTTCTTAAAACTTTTGAAGATCTAAATTTAACTGTATTTCTTTCTGGAACTAACATTTGTACTTTAGTATGAAGATTGGTAATCTTCTTTTTTGAAGTACGCATAACTTCAAACGCTCCGAATCCACTTAAATTAAGTTTATTTCCTTTACTTAATTCTTCCGCCATTATTTTTAGCATAGTGTTAATTACTTCTTCGCAATCCTTTTTAGGTATGGCGACTTCATCAAAAACAGCATTAATTAAATTTGACTTATTCACAACTTTTACTCCTTTTTTAACTAATTATAAACTAACATAAAAAATTTCCTTTTTCAATAGCCAAAGAAAAAAATGTAGGGAATTCCACTAAATATTCAATGTTATTTACATAAATTTAAAATCCTCTATAAGAAGTTCTTACCATTATCTTCTTCATATAGAGGATTATTTAATTTTTTACTGATAACTAAAATACAAATGCAATTAAATTACCTTTACCTTTATTGGAAATAATCTTAATAATCTGCTGTAGTTTTTGTTTGATTGGTTCAGGTAAGTTATTAAGTTTGGTTGAAATGGTTTCTTGTAAAATATCTTTAAACTTTCGTCCAAATAACTCACAATCAAGAATTGCTAATTCATTTTGTTCATACGCTTTATTCAGATAATCTAAGAAATATTCTGCTTGTTCTTTTCCACCAAGAATTGGTTCAAAGGCAGTATTAATATCAACTTTAATGATATGATAACAAGATGTTGATGCTTTAACTTTTAATCCATAACGATTTCCATTTTTTGTTAATTCCGGTTTATCAATTTTTATTGCATCAATTGGACTTGAGGCAAATCCATATCCAGTAGTATTTGCCATTTCGAGTGCATTACCAATTAAATCGTAATCTTTTTTTGCCTTAACAAATTGACTTAGTAAATGAATTAATTCTGATTTATCAGAAATTTTGCAACCCACAAGTTCTTCAAGTACTACTTCATATAACTCTTCTGGTACTGAAATTTGAACCGAAACAATACCAGTTCCTGTATCTACATTAGTGATTTTAACTTCATTGATATATTCGTTTTCTAGCAGGATTTGATTAATCTTATCGACATCTTTAACAATCTTTGCACTTTTTAAAGCTTTCTCCATCGATTCATTAATCGAAACTTTAATATAATGAGAATCGTCTAATGAATCAACCCAAGATGGTAATGAGATATCAATTCCGGAAATTGGATATTGATATAACGATTCTTTTAATATTCCAGTTGCTTCTTCACGATCCATATTGACAACATCAACACTGATAACTGGAACATTATAAGTTGCTTCTAATTCTTCTTTTAATTTTAAAGTTTGTTCGCTATGTGGAGTTTTACTATTTAATACAATAACAAATGGTTTTCCTTGATTTTGTACTTCTTCAATAACTTTTCGTTCTGAAGAATAAAAATCAACTCTAGTAAATTCATTAACACTTCCATCTGATAATACAACAATTCCTAAAGTTGAATGATCTTTAATTACCTTTTGAGTGCCAACTTTAGCTGCTTCATCAAATGGAATCGGATCACTAAACCATGGAGTTTTAACCATACGCATTTTTCCATCTTCCAAATATCCATTACTGGAATCAATAATATATCCAACACAATCAATTAATCTTACATTGATACTTAATGATTCTTCAACTTGAATTGATATTGCGTTCGCGGGAATAAATTTTGGTTCAATAGTAGTAATAGTTCTTCCTTGACCAGAAAGTGGAAGCTCATCTAATGCCCTTCTTTTATCATTTTCATTTTTAATATTATCAATAACTACGATTTCCATAAAACGCTTGATAAAACTTGATTTACCAACTCTTACTGGTCCTACAACTCCAAGATAAACATCGCCGTTATTTCTTTGTCCAATTTCTTTTAAAACTTGTAATGTATCCATACCATCCTCCACATACTAATAAAAATTATGAGGATAAGTAAAAAAATATGACTGCTAAACTAAAAAATAACTTTAAATTAATTCAAAATATTAAATACTAATTAAAATCAGTATAGTGAAATGAAATTGAATAGACATAAGTATCATCACTGAAGAATGCCAGAATATCACTATCATATAAAAGAATAATTTTTATGTCTAATTTGTTAACTTGATAAATATAAAATTGATCCGGATAAATTTTTGATAAAAAGTAATATCCGCTGTTAATAGAGTGATATGAATAATTATAGTTTATGTGTTTATTACTAAAATAATTAATTGGTATAGCATCATAATTAACCATTGATAGATTATTTTTCGGCATAGTACAATCAGGATCAATCACTGAATAACATAAACTAAAACGATTCATCAATGATGATGAGCTACCTTCTTTTATTTTATTTTTATCATCAAATTCCATTTCCATTTGCCTAATTGAATTGGATTCTCATT
>CANQDY010000064.1 GCA_947593895.1 uncultured Bacilli bacterium | reverse complement strand
AAATTTGATAGAAAATGTATATATCTAAAATCTTATAGAACAAAAAGAAAATAGAAACTATAAAGCATTAAATTAAAATAAACCATCATTGTCTAATATGACTTTGGTGGTTTTTGTTTGTTTATAGCCTGCGTTTATTTGCGTGCAACTGCGTGCATTGTATCAAAATATTACTCTTTTGCCATATTGAAAGAACCAGATTGATACAATGTGTCAGTCTGTTTTTTATTGAGATCGACACCCAACATCTATGCAGTTTTAAAGAAAATTAGGTCTTAGAAAGTGCAGAAGTTGCATTTTTCTATGACCTTTTTTTGATGCGTTAAATCAGGGTGGTGACGATAGGGGGACGACGAGCCTAATACTGAATCCAATCCTAAGAACGAAAGCTTCTTTAAAATTACACGAATGTTATCACATTTTTTATATTAAAAGGATATGATGGAATAAGCTTTAGAAGTTCCATTTTAGAAAATGGAATAAATTTAGTTTTATTTGATGCAAATAATGTTAAGTTTGTTGGATCAAAAATATTTAGAATTAAAAGCGTTAAAGTTGAATTTGAAAATGAATATGTAATGAATGATTAACTTTAAACTTGACAATAAAATTATTGGTTGATTTCTAATTAATAAAAACTTTAATAAACTGACAAAGAAATTATTGTTAATAAATCTTTATTTGTTTTTAGTATTTGACTTTTTTCTGAAAATTCTAATATTTTTTCTTTATCAGCAGATAGAGTTAATCTTTCATATAATAGAGAATATATTTGTCTTTAAAGTTCTATCACACTTCATTTAGATTAATTACTTCCTTCATATAAAAACTTCTTTAAGTTCTCCATTAATATTTTTAAGTTCATCATTTGATAAATCATCAACAAATTCGATTTTAGAATCAAAACAGTGATTATCTTTATTGAAAGCAGTAATTCATTTTTCTAAAGTTTTAAGAGTAATATTGTATTTTTTAGCAGTTTTAATAGTAGAAACATTGTGAAGACAAATATTTTCATATAATTTTTTCTTATATATAATGCATGTTCATTTTCATTGTATATTTCAATATAAATGTATAAATAAAACAATTAATTCTATACATAACCTCTCTCATTGGCTACTTTAAGTTTATCAGTACAAAAGTAACATTTTCTTAAAAAACGTTGACAGAAGCGGGGGGGGGGTAAAATTAAAAAAAAGGAGGTTTTTTAAATGGAATTTACAAATGAAAAAAAGATGGAAATAATAAATGTATTTAAAAAAAAGCTTAATTCAGAAGAAAAAACTAAAATTAGCAAAAATAAAAAGCTTAAAAAAATAATTGAAAGCAATACAGTTATTAATTATCTTAAATTTGAATATTTAGGTAATTATGGAAAAGTAAAAGCACAAATTGTTGCAGATGTTACAGCACATTGTGCATATGGAAAAAGCGAAAGTGCGATTAAATACTTGAATGCGTATAATTATAAAAGTCCAGTATTCGATGTTTTAATTGAAAAAGATACAAAACAGGTATGCAATGATGAAGGCGCTGCTAGAATTGGTGGTGCAAAAGTCAGCTGGTTAGCATTTGACATTGCAAAAAAAGATGCGTTGGAGAAGGCTCAATATGAAGAAAGTCGCTTAGAGCATTACTGTTCTGATGTTGTTTTTACAAAATATCATTATGAATATATTGATGAACCTAAAATTTATAAAAAATATACTTTAATTAAATTAGATAAATACAAAATAGGTTATTTAGTTGATGATGAATTCCACAAAGCTTTTATTCCTCCGATGTCCGATACGAAAAAAAGTTTAATCATTGTCATCTTAGTAGCGGTGATTGTTGGGTTTATAATTTTTGGAGTATTAAAGATACTTGGTATAATTTAATAGCAAATTATAATTTTTCTAGCTTTAAAAAATAGCCTTTTTTTGGTTGTTTTTTTAATGTTTGTTTATTTTTGAAAATTTGCAACTCTTAAAGATAAGACTTTAGATGAAAAAGGTTTCGCTGTTTTCTCATTAATCTGATAATCCCGTTGAAATAATTGACAAAGGTTCTTCTGATGGGAAGGATAAGAGAATCTTATAGATGGTATATGAATTCGGGTAGCGTTGAATTATAATTGATCACCTAGTTTATTTATTCGCTTTTTAAGATTTTGTGAGAAAAAAGATAATTGCTTTTTAAATTTAGATTAATACAATTATGAATTAAGATATATTTTGTTTGATTTAAAATATTATATGTGCTATTATCGTTTTGTTAAAAGAAATGCGCCAATAGCTCAACTGGATAGAGTACTTGACTTCGAATCAAGGGGTTACGGGTTCGACTCCTGTTTGGCGTGCCAGATAATGATAATCCGAATCTTATAGCCTGTTGGCAAAGAACTCGGATTTATAAACTATAGCCATTGCCGACATGTTTTGGCGAATTACATTACCTTCAATGAGATATTTTATTTGATTTTTTATTATTAAGTAATTTTTTTAATAGCTAGTTTTATTATGCTGACACGAAGTTAAAAAAAACGATACTTGATCTTTTAAGAAATCAGAAATAACACGATTAAGAAATTCAAAGTTCAAGTCGGAAATAATGATGTCTATATTGATTTGTTTTTCTTCAACATTATATTTTCTGTTTTGTCGCAGTGAAGTTGAAAGTAGAAAAATTCAAGTTTTAACACTCAGGTTAATTCAACTTCTATTTGAAAGCACTCGACTAATGTAAAAAAAACGAAAATCTGGCATCGGGCTGATTTCTTGTATTTTCAAGAATAATACGGTTGAAAGTATGCACTGTGCCGTTCTCTATTTGATGCTATAGTGTCAGATTACACGATGCAACTATCCAATAAAGAAGTTGTTAAGTGTAAAAATGCTGAAATTATAAAACTTATTTCAGAAGCAGAGGACAAATGAAGGCTGTTATTTATTTCCGCTATTCAAGTGGCAATTAGCAGAAAAAAGTATTGAAAGAGTGTATGTGTATGAAGTAATGCGACCATTGTTGGATAATGGTCGTAAATACATAAATAGATCATTCTTTTCGTCAAGAAGGTAATCTTCTAATATCCAAAAATTATCGCGTAAGATTACTATTTAATCAGCACGCTTCTATTCTGCATAAAGTACGAGGAGATGAGATAGTTTCTGTCGGTTTTGAATAACTTTATAATTGAAATTATTTGATTTAGAAAAGTAATTTAATAATTATTTATTGTTGTTGTGGAAAAAGATGTATTACTAAATATTTTTATAGTAACTTTAAAATATTAGACTTTTTTTTATTCTTTACATCAGAGATTTAAAAATTTATTCACAAGTGTTTAATAAAACTAAGATTACATGACTTGAAAATGTAAATTATACATTTTAAATATGGTTATAAAAGTAATGATGGTGTGCTGGTAATTTCTATAGAATTAAAAAGATTAATAAACTTAATTATACAAAAAGTAAACTTAAACTATTTAAAAAAGGAGATATTATGGAAATTTATAAACATAAAGTTCAATATTATGAAACTGATAAAATGCAAATTACTCATCACTCAAATTATATTCGATTTATGGAAGAAGCTAGAACTGACTTTCTTGAAAAGAATGGTTGGAGTTATGATAGAATGGAAAATGAAGGATTAATTTCGCCAGTTGTAAGTATTGATATTAATTATAAGAAAAGTACAACATATAATGATAATATTGAAATTGCCACAAAAATTATAGATATGTCAATGGTAAAAGTTGAATTTGAATATACAATGTATGTCAAAGGTTCAATTGTTTGTACCGCAAAAAGTGTTCATTGTTTTGTTAACAATCAAGGTAGACCTATATCTATTAAAAAAATTAATTCAGAAATTTATGAGTTATTTTTAAGTTTAGTTGAAAAGTAAAATATCTAGAAAACGAAAAATAAAATGAAAAATTGTTGGGAAAAGATATTAATTAAAACTTAAAACGATAAAATTAAATTAGCATAGATTAAATGTAGAAAGTATGAAAATAATGTAAACAAATAATAAGGAATGTATTTATACTGCACTATAAAAAGTTGCCAAAACATTAAATGAAAAATGAATTAAAACCTAATTTTTTATATTTACAAAAACTCAGGTCAATGATTAGCAAAAGGAATACATTGAAGAAATTTTTATCAATTTTAAAATCGAAATTATTTGATTTTACGATTTTAAAAGATGTATCAACTCTTGCTTTACAATTGTTTTTAGTTTTAATTTTCACAAAATAGTGAAAATTCATAATAGTAAATATGTTACATCAATTTATAAATTGTTGACAATCTGATTAAAGTAGGTGATTTAGTGTTAAATATCTGATTGCGTAAAACTAATTTCAAATCACGTTCAATTAAATAGGTATGAAAAATATATTCTAAAATTATTTAGTTTAAATAAATAGAAAATATAATAAATTAATGTTATATTTTAGTTATAAGGTGGATGATGATATGAATTTAATTGGTGAAATAAGTTTTGTTTTTTTTGTTGGTGCTATAGGTGGATGGTTTATTGAACTAATCTATCGAAGAATATTTTCTGCAAAGAAATGGATTAATCCAGGATTTTTAAATGGACCTTGGTTACCTTTATACGGATTTGGATTAGGGTTATTATACATGATTTCTAGTATTAAATTTGTTGATAATACTACTTTAAATAATGTAATTATAGTAGCTATAATGTTTGTGACAATGACACTAATTGAATTTATTGCTGGATACATTTTTATTATTACTTTACATATTAAGTTATGGGATTATTCTAAAAGATGGGGAAATTATAAAGGAATTGTTTGTCCTTTGTTTTCTTTACTTTGGGGTTTAGCGGGAACTGCATATTTCTTCTTGTTACACCCTTTAATTTCTAAGGTAATTCACGCTCTATATGGTAATACAATTTATCTTTTTTTAGTTGGTATTATTATTGGTATATTTATAATTGACAATGCGATTTCATTTAATGTTGCTGCAAAAATTAGAAAATTTGCTAAAGAAAGCAAGATCATTGTTCATTATGAAGAACTTAAAGAATCAATTAGTAATTCATTAAGAGAAATCAAAAAAAGAAGCAATTTTTTGCTTCCATTTAAATCAACATTTTCACCACGAGAGATTATTGAAAAATACAAAGAAACTCATTCTAATAGGTAATCATCAAGATTAATTTCTACTTGATAGTTCTTATTTATTTCTTTCAAAGATTGAACTTTATCAATATAACAAACAATCCATGCCTCCTTATGTTTCGGAAGTTTTATATTTAATGGGAACATATGATGAAGGATAATATCTTCTTCAAGAGAAGTTATTTGAAAATCTGCTTTAGAATTTTTTAATGCAATTTTAGCGTGTTTAAATCCGTGAAGATGATGCCATTTTTCTTTTTTATGCCAGTCGTAAAGAAAATAGTCATGAAGCAATGCACCACGAACAAGATCTTTGCGATTACAATTTATTTGGTGGTTGTTGACATACTCCAATGCCCGATAGCAAACCATAATGACATGATCAAAAGTAGAAACCTGACCATGCTGAATGTAATTTTTCATACTTTGAAATGAATTAGAAAAAATTATATCTTTACCATAGTTAAATATTTCATCAATAATTTCTTTTGAATAATCTATTTTTTTCATAATCACCTTTTGTTGAAGAACTTGTTTATAGTTCCCAAATTTATTATATATTATATAATATTTTAGGAATTATGTATGGTTTATTTTGACTTTTCACTTTTTTTTGTTATGATATAGGAGGTGAAATATGAGTATTAAGGTATTTAAGAGAGTCGAGTATAAATATTTAATTGATAAGAATCAATATAATGATTTACTTGATGAGATTAGATTACATCTAAAAAGTGACAAATATGAAATGACTACAATTCAAAGTTTATATTTTGATACCGATAATTACTTGTTGGTTCGTCGCTCGATAGAAAAACCTAATTATAAAGAAAAAATTCGTTTAAGAAGTTATGGTTTAGCGGATGATGATAAAAAAGTTTTCTTAGAATTAAAGAAAAAGGCAAATGGAGTTGTTTATAAAAGGAGAATTTCCATTAAAGAAAGTGATACATTTAGTTTTATTTTAAGTGGTAAGTTACCTGATGATAGCCAAATTACTAAGGAAATTGATTACTTTATTAAGATGTATTCATCTTTAAAACCATCGATGTTAGTGTTATATGATCGAACTGCATTTGTCGATCCAAACTCAAATTTAAGAATAACTTTTGATCGAAATGTTAGATATCGTACTGAACGATTGAATCTTCATTCTGATTTAGATGGAGAATTGATTTTAAATGACGATAAAATATTAATGGAAGTTAAAACTGATTTTGCAATACCATTATGGTTTGCTAAAAAATTGAGTCAGAATCGGATTTATAAACAATCGTTTTCTAAATATGGTGAAGCATATTGCAAAGAATTAATTAAAAAGAAAAACAAGGAGGAAATAAAAATTGGATAAGATATTTGAATCAGTTTTTGCAAATGGTATGAAAGTTGGAACATTCTTCCTATGTATTGCAGTTTGCTTGCTATCAGGTTTGGTTCTATCATTAATGAGTTTTTTCAAAGGGCAATCATCAAAAGGATTCTATATTACAACTGCAATACTACCTTGTGTTGTAGCTATGGTAATTGCTCTTGTTAATGGTAACTTAGGTGTTGGAATTGCTGTTGCCGGAGCATTTAGTTTGGTTCGTTTCAGATCTTCTCCAGGAACTGCGAAAGAAATTTGTATTATATTTATTGCTATGGCCTCAGGTTTAGCGTATGGAATGGGTTATTTAGCTTATGGTGCCATATTTACATTAATTGCCGGATTATTCTTAATGCTATTACAATTTATTAGTTCATTAACTGAAAAACCAATGGCAAAAGATAAATTTATTAAAATAACTATTCCAGAAGATCTTGATTATACCGAAGTGTTTGATGAAGTGTTAAAAAAATACACTACAAAATATGAGTTAGTAAAAGTTAAATCAGTAAATATGGGGAGTATGTTTAAAATCACTTACCATATTAATTTAAAAAATTCTAAATTTGAGAAAGAATTAATCGATGATATTAGAATTAGAAATGGTAATCTAGAAGTAGTAGTTGAAAGAACAAGCTATGACATTAATGCATTATAAAATAGTTCCGTTCTTCTAGTGTTGATTTTGATTTTTACTTTACACAAATTTAAAATCAAAATATAATTAAGAAAGAGGGTAAATGTGAAAATTAATTATAAAAGCAATCACAAGAAAAATAGATAAAAAACAAAAGAAAAGAATATTAACTTAGTAATCA
>CANQDY010000063.1 GCA_947593895.1 uncultured Bacilli bacterium | reverse complement strand
GAAAATTCTATCTTTATCAAAGAACATGTGTTCAGTACGACATAAACCAATACCTTCAGCACCAAATTCTTTCGCTTGTTTTGCATCTCGAGGAGTATCAGCATTGGTGCGAACTTTTAGTGTTCTTGCACTATCAACCCAAGACATTAATCTTCCGAAATATCCAGCAGATAAGTCTGGCATAACGGTTTTGATTGAACCTAAGTATACTTTACCAGTTGATCCATCGATTGAGAATGTATCGTTTTCACCATAAACTTTTCCATCGATAGTTACAGTTTTTGCTTCTTCATCAATTAAAGCTGCAGAACATCCACAGACACAGCATTTACCCATACCACGAGCAACGACTGCTGCGTGAGATGTCATACCACCACGCATTGTTAAGATTGCTTCAGATGCAACCATACCAATGATGTCTTCTGGAGAAGTTTCCGCTCTAACTAAAACAACTTTTTCTCCGTTTTTGTGTCTTCTTTCTGCTTCTTCGGCAGTAAATGCTAATTTACCAGTTCCAGCTCCAGGACCAGCAGCTAAACCAGTTGCAATTGGAGTTGCATGATCAACTTCGTTCTTGTCGAAGTTAGGTAATAATAATTTATCAAATGAAACTGGATCAATTCTTAATACAGCTTCATCGGTTGTAATTAATCCTTCATCAACCATATCGCAAGCCATTTTTAATGCTGCAGCAGGGGTTCTTTTACCATTTCTAGTTTGTAAGAAGTATAATTTACCTTCTTCAACTGTGAATTCCATATCTTGCATATCACGATAGTGAGCTTCCATAGTTTTGATTGTGTTCATGAATTGTTCATAAACATTTGGCATACGTCTTTTCAATTCATCAATGTGTAATGGAGTACGGATACCAGCAACAACATCTTCGCCTTGTGCATTTGGTAAGTATTCAGCAGAAATTTTCTTTTCACCAGTGCCTGGATCACGAGAGAATGCAACACCTGTTCCTGATGTTTCACCTTTGTTACCGAAAGCCATTGATTGAACATTTACTGCAGTTCCCCATGAATAAGGAATTGAATTCATCATACGATAAACATTAGCTCTTGGGTTATCCCATGAACGAAAAACAGCTTTGACTGCTTCAATTAATTGTACATATGGATCAGTTGGGAAATTTTCACCAAATATACTTTTGTAGTATTCTTTGTATTTTACGACTAGAACTTTTAATTCGTCTGCAGTTACTTCTGTATCGAGTTTATAACCCTTTGATTCTTTTAATTCATCAAGCATTTTATCCATTTCAGTTCTTGGATGACCTTTTGCAATGTTTGTGAACATTAAGATGAAACGGCGGTAGCTATCATAAGCAAATCTTTCGTTATTTGTTTCTTTAGCTAATACTTCAACTGTATGATCATTTAAACCTAAGTTTAAGATAGTATCCATCATGCCTGGCATTGATACTCTAGCACCAGAACGAACAGATACTAATAATGGATTTTTATCTCCACCGAAGTTTTTACCAGTTTTCTTTTCTACTTCATGGATATTATCATAGATTTCTTTGATAACTGATTCTGGTAAGACTTTACCGCTATCATAGTAAAGTGTGCAAGCTTCTGTTGTAATAGTGAAGCCTTGTGGAATTGGGACTCCAATGTGAGTCATTTCAGCAAGTCCAGCACCTTTTCCACCGAGTAATTCTTTACCGAGGCCATGCGCTTTATCAAACTGATAGACATATTGTTTTTGCATATTTTTCCTCCTATAATATCTAACTAATATATTTATATTAGATAGTACGCTTATGCTACGCGATTATTGTAGCATAGTAAGTTAGAAAAAAAAATAAGAAAGTTTAGCGGAAAATAAAAATTATATGCATTCTTTTTTTTAAATAAGCATTTAATCTATTTTAAAATATTTGTAATTGATTTTAAGGCGTTAATTTCATCATCAGTTAGTAGGCGATAATTATTTTCGAGTAAGTTATCTAAAGATAAAAATGCAAATCTTTCTCGGTGTAATGCGATGACTTTATAATTAAAATGCTCAAACATTCTTTTAACTTGGTGATATTTTCCTTCGTGAAGTGTTACTCGACAAACATTAGGAGAAATAACTTCAAATTTAGAAGGTAAGGTCATCTCATTACCCAGCATAATGCCACTTTCAAATTCTTCTTTAATAGATGAATCAACATTCTTATCTAATGTTGCAATATAAACTTTATCAACATGATATTTTGGAGATATTAATCGATGAGCTAATTCACCATCGTTAGTGATGATAATTGCTCCAGTTGTATCTTTGTCAAGTCTTCCAACCGGAAATAAATCTAAATGGCTATAAGCAGAAAAAAAGTCAAGAATTGTTGGTTGAGAATTATCACTTGTTGCACTTAAATATCCTTTTGGTTTATTAAGTAAAAAATAATAATATTTTTGATACTTAATTATTTTATTACTAAACTTTACGATGTCAGATGAAAGATTTACATTATAATTGCTACTTGTGACAATAACATCATTTATTGAAATAAGATGATTTTTAATAATTTTTTTTACTTCTGAACGGGAACCATAACCACATTCTTTTAAATATTTATCGAGTCGCATATTTTGATTCACTAATTTTTTTAATTTTAAAAATTTTGTTTCCGATAAAATAACCTAAAAAACTAAAACAGACCCCAAGAAAAGAACCAATAAGAACATCACTAAAATAATGTGCGCCTAAAAAGATTCTTGAAAAGGCAATAATAAATGCCAAAGGATAAGCAATAAATCCTAATTTTTTCTTATATAAAGTAATACTTGTCGCAGCGTTAAATCCAGAAAAGGAATGACCAGAAGGAAATGAATAACCAGATGGGTAAGAATAATGAATTGAATTCATAAAAGATATAAAACTATCACCAAATACTGTTTCATTTCTATAAGGTCTAACTCTTTGAATTAATAGTTTTAAACAAAAATCATTGAATAGCCAACCCATTAATAAAACTACTGCCCCTGCTAAAAGAACAACAGGAACTTTACGTTTTTTAACAACAACAAAGATTAGAATTACTAATAAAAAAACAATCCATATTAAACCTCCTTCTCCTAATATGGAAAAAATTTTCATCAGATAATTAAAAATTGAACTACCATGAATATTTAGCATCCATGATGATATCATTTCATCAATTTTTTGAAAAAACATAATTTACTCCTTTTTTTCTTTTATTTCTGGGGAATGTTTGTCGACATATCTTTCAAGTACATAGGTTAATGCAATGCCGATAGTTAAAACGACAATGCTTAAGATGATATTTAGAGCATCAAATTTAACTGGATAATTTTTATCGGTAATAGTTACATAATAAATTGTAACAATTGAGCCAATAATAAATCCCAAGATAGCAAAGTATGTTGATAATAAGTACTTCATTAAAAAACTCATAACGATAAAACCGATAACTAAACCAAGTGCGATTGGAATAATAATCAATATGTTATGGGATAAATTTTCAAAAGACATAATTTCTTTTAAAATGGTGATGATTGGAGTATAAACACCAAGTGTCATTAATGTCATACTGCCAGATATTCCTGGAGCGACTAGGGCGATTGAAGAAAGAAATCCAGCAAACATAAGATAGAACCAGATACCAATGTTTAATTGTGATATATTTACATTTCCATCTTTTTTAATAAAACAAAGACCAATGACAAGAGCCATAGCTAATAAACCAATAATAATACTTATTGGGTTTTCTTTACCTTGAACTTTTTTATATATAAATGGGATTCCTCCAATAATAAATCCAACAAAAAGTGAGACAATAATGAGAGGAATATGAGACAAACCGTAATTTAATGGAAAAACAAGACCGACAAAACCGACAAATGCACCGATAATTAAAGGAACTAATACTGAAAGTGAAGCTTTAAAATGTTTAAAAATGCCAGTTATTGCTTCGAGAATTTTATCATAGATGTTCATTAATACTGCAATTGTGCCACCGGAAAATCCTGGAATAATCATTGATACACCGATTGCAATACCTTTTCCACCATTTTTTAATGCTTCAATTAATTTGTTGTTAGATTTCATAATTTCTCCCATTTATGTTAATTATAGTATAAGGATATTTAAGTTTTAATGAAAGAAGAATATTAAATAAGTAATTAATGTTATTCTATGTATAACTTGACTTTTATTGCAAAAAATACCATTAAGAAAGGTGTTATTGATAATGTCAAAAATTAAATGTCGGGAATTTGAATGCAAACACAACTATTGTGAGGCATGTATGAAAAACTCTATTGAAGTCAGCGGAAAAGCTTATTGTGATAGTTTTGATACAAAACATGATGGTTCTCCAATTGATATGGAGTTTGGAATGGAAGAAGATTTCTTTGCTAACCATAATGATAAAGAGGTTGTCTGCCATTGTACTTCTTGTATTAGTAATAGTCAAGGAATCTGCTCTAGAGATCATCTCCAGGTTGGAACATTGAATGTTACGGCTAAATGTGAAAGTTACCAAAAAAAAATAAAAAGCAAATAAGGAAACTAAATTGGTTTCCTTTTTGCTTGGTTAAATAGTATAATCTTAAGCAGTAAGGAGAAAAAGTTTCTATGCTTTTATTTGTTGGTTTAGGTAATCCGGGAAAAGAATATGAAAACACTCGCCATAACATAGGTTTTTCAACGTTAGATTTGTTTTGTAAAAACTTTTTAAATCAAGAAATTGTAAAAAAAGATTTTCAAGGTGAATACCTTAAAACTAATTACAAGGGTAAAGATATCATTCTATTAAAACCGATGACATATATGAATTTATCTGGAAATTCTGTTCGTGAATTAATGCAATTTTACAAAATTAAATTAGAAGATATTGTAGTAATTTATGATGATATGGATTTAGATGTTGGTCATATTAGACTTCGTCTTTCTGGATCTTCCGGAGGACATAAAGGAATTCAAAGTATCATCGATAATTTATCAAGTCAAAAAATTAAAAGGATTAGGATTGGCATTGGTAAATCTCTTTATTCGGTGATTGAATATGTTCTTGGTCAACCTGATAAAGAACAAGCTCCATTTATTAATCAAGCTCTTAACAAAGCTTGTTTAGCAATTGAAGATATCATCGTTAATGGATTTGATCACTCGATGTGTCATTTTAATTAAATATGCTGAATTTATTCAAAAAAATTGAAGATAGTGATTTTATCACCCACCTTTTAAATGAAGATGGGCGTTTTGTGGTATTGGATAGTTTATCAATGGCTTTAGCTATATCATCAGCGTTTAAAAAGAAACCACAGAGAATATTAGTTAATTGTCCAAATTTATATACCGCTCAAGAAGTCTATGAGCATTTAATAAATTTGATGGGCGATGATAATTTATTATTTTTTCCGCAAGATGAAATAGTTAGAATTGATGTCAATGCATATTCTAAAGAAATGCTTTCACAAAGACTTTTTGTTATGGAAGAATCGCTCAAGCTAGAAAATAAAATTTTAATTTGTCACTCTGCTTCTTTGACTCGATTTCTACCTGATGTTAAACAATTTGAATCACTTGTTATTTCTCTTGAAGTAGAAAAGGAATATTCAATTAAAGATGTTGTTAAAAAACTAGTTGATCAGGGATATTTTCGTGTTAATAAAATTGATGGTCCTTTACAATTTGCTTTAAGAGGTGATATTTTAGATATTTATCCAATTGATTGTGATCAACCAACAAGAATAGAATTTTTTGATGATCAAATTGAATCAATCAGAAAGTTTGACATAGCTACTCAACTATCAGATGAAGAGATCTCATCAATAAGAATTTATCCGGCTTCAGATATTATTTTGTCAAAAGAAGAAAAAGAAAACTTATGTAAAATTTTAACTGAGAAGACTCTTAGTTATCGTAACGAATTAGAATACGAAGCCTATCAGAGATTAGAAGAAAGAATAGATAAAGACATTGAGTTAATTAAAGAAAATCAACTTACTGAAGAATTATATAAATATCTTTCTTTTTTAAACAATAAACCAATTAATATTGCAGATTATTTTATTCCGGATTTAACTATATGTTTTGACAAGGATAAATGCTTTAGTTCTTTTAAGTTTTTAAATGAACAAGCTTATGCATATTTCAGTGAATTATATAAAGACGGATATGCTTTAAAAAATTATCTATTTTTTATGGATTTATCTGATGCATTAGCAAAATGTAAAAACATAAAATATACTTATTCATTTTATGTCGATAAAGATGATATTGAACTACCAATTAGGTCAATTCCTGAAGTTGCATCGAATATTTTTCAATCAATTGAAAATATCAAGTATTATATTGAAAAAGGTAAGCAAGTAATCGTTTGTTTACAGGATCAATATGATTCATTCAAAGAGTATTTAAGGGAATTTAATGTTGAATTTGAAGAAGTGATAAATGATATTTTCTTAGAAAATCATCTTTATATTGTAAATTTTGATTTAAAAGAAGGATTTGAAATACACAAAGAAAATCAGATATTTTTATCGAAAAAAGAAATTTATGGTTATCGAATAAAAGTATCAAGATTTTTGCGCCGTTATCGAAATGCAAAAATTCTTAAGTCTTACGAGGAATTAAATCCTGGTGATTATGTAGTTCATGAAGAATGTGGAATTGGACAATTTGATGAGATTGTTAATCTTGAAGTTGAAGGCCTCCATAAAGATTTTTTAAAGATTAAATATGCAGGAACAGGAATTTTATATGTTCCACTTGAACAATTTAAATTAGTAAGAAAATATGTTTCAAAAGAAGGAGCTGTACCAAAACTAAATAAACTTGGAGGCAACGAATGGGAAAAGACTAAAGCAAAAATTAAGAAGAGAGTTAACATTTTAGCGGAACGATTAATTAAATTATATGCTGAAAGAAATTCCATACCTGGTTTTAGTTGTAAGGAAGATGATGAATTTCAAATTGCTTTTGAAAAAGCTTTTCCTTATGTATTAACCGAGGACCAAGAAAAAGCAATCGCAGAAATTAAAAAGGATTTAGAATCACCTCATCCAATGGATCGGTTGTTATGTGGTGATGTTGGATTTGGAAAAACTGAAGTTGCTTTTCGTGCAGCATTTAAAGTGATATTAAGTGGTGGACAAGTTGGTTTACTATGCCCAACTACTTTATTATGTCGTCAACATTATCAAAGAGCAATTGAGCGCTTTTCTTTATTTGGAGTTAAGATTGCACAATTTTCTCGCTTTGTTTCTCCTTCAGTTCAAAAAAAACAAATTGAAGAGATAAAAGAAGGGAAGATACACTTAATCATTGGAACTCATCGTTTATTATCAAAAGAAATTGTCATTCCTAATTTAAAATTATTAATTGTCGATGAGGAACAACGTTTTGGTGTTGAACACAAAGAAAGAATTAAAGAGGTTAGCAAAAACATCGATGTTTTAACTTTAAGTGCTACGCCAATCCCTAGAACTCTGCAGATGTCTTTACTTGGAATCAGAAATTTATCGCAACTTCAAACTGCTCCATTAAATCGTATGCCAATTCAAACTTATGTCAGTTATCAAAATGATAATTTAATTAAAGAGGCAATAGAA
>CANQDY010000062.1 GCA_947593895.1 uncultured Bacilli bacterium | reverse complement strand
AAATCAAAAAAATAAAAAAATTAAGAAAGGGAAAAGAATCTTAATAAAGTCATTAAAAATATAGAGAATATACCTTAATTATCTTAACTTCTCAGAATTAAATTCTTGATATGAAACATTTATATTTTTTAAGTGGTATAAAAAACTCTAATTAAATTTTTTCATTAATCCGTTTTTGGTCATAGAATGTTTTAAACATTAAATTATTATAAAACAAGATAGGAATTATATTTAATAAGATTTTATACACATAAATAATTTTATAATGATTATGGCAATAAATTCCGTAAATATCTTATTTGAATGATTAGTAATTTTTAATAGAAAAAAGAATGATTGTGAATTATCGATTATCTGAATCTAGATAATGATTTTAAAGTTATTAAGTGATAAGATTGTATTCGATAGGGTTGAAATTTGTAGTCGCTATATGCAATGTGTATGGCAAGCAATTTATCGTTTTCTCTCTTTGAGAAACGAGAGAACGAATATATTGCTTAACGAGATACGGATTTAATCCATAATGCCCAGTAGCTTCAAGTTCTATCTTGATTTCTTGAGAACGATCAAGTGACTGAAGTACGCAAAGGAAAATCCTTCCTTGTCATTGTCAAACGAGAAGGAATCTCGAATGACCTTACCTGTTTCATTGATAATGAAGCAGTCATGCTTGTGCTTTAAATTCCAATAAAGCATATAAATAAAAACCTCCAAATTTTGAAACATAGTGATTTGATTCATAGTTTCTTATTAATGAATTTTTATGAAAATATAAGAACTAGTGTTATTTAAAAAAACTGTGGCATGTGTCTTTCAAAAACAGTCTAACTGAAAAGAATAGATATAGTTCCAAAATATAAGTTTTATTGTATTACCTGAACAGACAATACAATAAATAGTTCTCAAAGAAAGGACAAATTAATAAATGATCTAATCTTTGATTATTTATTAATATAAGTGATTTATATGAGTTTCAATAGCGTATATGAAAATATAATTGACGCTTTATTAGATAGCTTAATTGTTTTTTGTTTTATCTTTATAATATATGTTGCTTTGTCTTTTTTTGAAGTTAAGATTGCTAAAAAATTATCTAAAGCAAATAAATATTCACCAATCTATGGTTCATTATTTGCTTTGATTCCTCAATGTGGAATTAGTGTAGTCGCTAGTGATTTATATTTAAAAAGACATATTACAGTAGGAACTTTAATTGCAGTTTTTTTGACATGTAGTGATGAAGCAATTCCTTTATTAATTGCCGAGCATAGCGAAAAATCCTTAATGGTAATTCCTCTTATTTTAATTAAATTTGCAATTGGAATTTCTATTGGATATATTATTGATTTAATCATAAAAGACAAAGAAAAAGTTAATTTGCATTTAGAACATTGTCATCATGAAGAAGAAGTCCATATTGGTTGTTGCCATCATCATATTGATGATGAAAATGAAAACCGCATTCAGAAAAACTTAATTCATCCACTTGTTCATAGCTTAAAAATATTTGTTTATGTATTTGTAATTAATTTAATATTTGAATTTATTATTGATTTTGTTGGAGAAGATAATTTAACTAGTTTTTTGCAAATTAATAAGTATCTTTCGCCATTATTTGCTTGTTTTATTGGTTTAATTCCAAACTGTGCATCAAGTGTTTTTTTAACAGAACTATTTGCAATTGATGGAATTTCTTTTGGAACCTTATTAGGTGGTTTATTAGCAAACTCGGGACTTGGTTTAGTTTTCTTGTTGAATGATAAAAAGAATATTAAAAGTGCTTTAATGATTATCAGTGTGTGTTTTTTTACTTCGATAATATTTGGATATTTAACTTGTTTGATTGTCGGATTTTAGATTATATAACTATAATTTTTGGTATTGGTTGTTTTCACTTTCTATTTTGTATCGATATATCATTGCAACGACACAAATTTGTGATAAGTAAGCTTGATATTTGGCCAATATATAAAAAAGACTTAATCAGGGTGTATATTAATTAAGTCCTAAACTTTTAAATTAAATTATTACCAAATAAAATTAAAATTAGCGCCTTCACCATTATCAATTAAGATATCTTGTGCGGTCATTGATTGATTAATGATGGTTATAAAGTATGACCATTTGGCGATTTCTTCTGATGTTGCCCATTTTTTTAACAGAGTTTCATTTTTTACTTTTTCCCATAGTATTGAATTATTAAGTATATGATCATTTAAAGAAGTGATAACTCCTCCTGGAGAAATGCTATTTGCTGTAGCACCAAATGATGCAATTCTTTGAGCAACATTTTTCATATAAGCAACTAGTCCACCTTTACTTGCGACATACTCTGGAAATTCTGCACCACTTTGAGCGCTTGAAGAAGCAATAAATAAAACACTTTTAATTTTATTTTGAAAGGCATATTTTTCAGTTACTTTAATCGACCCTTTCAAATTAATATCAATATCATTAAGCGAGTTTTGAACTCCAGCATTGTTAATTAAAATTTCAATATCATTAATATCGGGAAGAGAATCATAAAAAATATCTTTTTTGTAGTGGGTATATAATTTGTTTGTAATCGAGGAGCTATCTTTATCAATTCCAATTACTTGATGGCCATTATTAATGAATTCAAGGGCAATTGATTTACCAATACCATGACTTGCTCCAGTTATTAATACTTTCATTTTTATTTTTCCTTTTTGTTTATATAATCAAAATATTTCTGTCCAACGTGTTTATCTTTCCATTTTTTACAAATTTTATAACCGGAAAATGAGAAGATAACTTCACATAATAATTCTACAATCATCCCAGTTACTGCGCAAGTGATGCATTGAATAAATGTCCAGCCAAAGAAAACAAGACTAACAGTGAGAGCAAAGACTAAATTATCAAAAAATTGTCCAATTGCGGTAGATATGTACGTTCTTGCAATATAACAGAAAAGTCCATCTGGATTTTTTTTAAAAATATTTCCGATTTCCCAGTTAGTAAAGTTGTTTACTATTGCTGAAACAACAAATGCAAGGGTACTACCAAGAAGAACATACCAAGTTCCACCAAAAGTATTATTTAGCGCAGTATTGATGATATCTTCGCTACCTTCGACAAAGGATTCACCCCAAACACCAGGGATAATGCTTCCAATAAACATGATAAAGCAAAATAGTAAATTAATAAATATTGCTAGTATTGAAATTTGTGTTGCTGCTTTTGGACCAAAGTGTTTGGTAATAATATCCATAGTTAAAAATGCAAACCATGAAACAATGATACCACAATCTAGAGCAAGCCAATTTACTGGAAGATTAATACTTTTATTTGCTAAAATATTCATCAAAAATACAGAAATAATAAACAATGATACTATTAATGTTGGAACAGATTCCAAAAGTAATTTAAACTCATTAAATTCATTTTTGATTTTTTGACACATAGCTAAAACTCCTAAAAATAATTTGAGTTCGTGATTACTTAAAAATAAAAAGCGCAAAAAGCGCCATCCCCGTAGTTTTATTTATAGACAGGATGGTCACGAACTGTCTTAAATAGTTTAATGGTGCCCGTGATCGGACTCGAACCGATATGACTCGCGTCGATGGATTTTGAGTCCATTGCGTCTACCAATTTCACCACACGGGCATTAATGGTGCGGCATACAGGAATCGAACCTGCATGGTCTCCCACTAGATCCTAAGTCTAGCGCGTCTGCCAGTTCCGCCAATGCCGCAAAAACCGCAATATTTTCATTGCGGTTTTAATTTTAACATTAATATTTTAATATGTAAAACAAAAAATTTAATAATTACTAAATTCGATGTTTAGAAAAGTAAAATACTGCTAAGGTACCTGGTCCCGAATGAACTCCAATAACTGGGGAAATATATCCAATGAAGTATCCTTTTGCATTAATTCTTTTACTGAGTTCTTCTTTTACATATTCTGCTTCTTTTATGCAATCGCCATGAGCAATGTAGATTACTTGTTTTTCAGGTTCTTCAATCGTTTGAACAACTTTATCAATTATAGTTAATAGAGCTTTCTTTCTTCCAATTACTTTATCAATGGCGGTTAGTTTTCCGTTATCATCAGTATGCATAATTGGTTTAATTTTTGCAAAGCGAGCAACTAAAAAAGTTGATTTTGTGATTCTTCCATTACGATATAAATAAAACATCTCATCTACAGTGAATAGATGAGACATTCTTAGTTTGTTTGATTCGAGGAATTTAGCAATGTCATCAATGCTTTCTCCTTGGTCTCTAAATTCGCAAGCATAAGAAAGTAGTAAACCTTGTCCTAATGATGCAGATAAAGAATCAATTAAATAAATCTTTCTTTCCGGATATTTTTTTCTTAACGCATCACATGCTTTTGATGCATTTTCATATGTTGCACTTAAACCAGAAGAAAATGCTAAATAAAGTATATCGTTTCCTTTTTTTAATTCATCTTCTAATAAAGAGAAAATAGTAAATTCATTAGCACAACTAGTTTTAATGTTTTCTTTTCTTCTTAATGCTGCATATGTTTCTTTCATAAGTTCATCTGTAACATAATCATATTCTTTATCACCAATTATGTATGATAGTGGTATAATTTTTACATCGTTCTTTTTAGCCATTAAGTCAGAGTAGTCTGATCCTGAATCTGAGAAAATTACATAACTCATAATATTACCTCCACATTTGGTACTTCTATCTTATCATAAAAAAATAAAATAAATGCATTTATCTTGTCTACATCGACTTTGCAAAAAAGTAGAGCGTTAAAAAATTAAAGTAGAATTGGTAAAAATCACTCTACTACGAGTAGAATAATTGATTTTTCTTGACAAAACGCCGATAAAAAGATAATATTTTAATATATGATTGATGAAAATAAAATTAGAAAAACTATTAGTTCAAATTTAGTTTATTATCGTAAGCAATGCAATTTAAAACAAATTTCTGTTGCAGAGAAGATCGGATATTCAGACAAAGCAATTTCAAAATGGGAAAGAGGAGAGTCATTACCTGATGTTTATGTTCTATATTCTTTAGCGGAATTATATGAAATTGAAGTTGTAGATCTATTATCGGAGAAAAAGAAAAAACCTCAAGCAACAGGATCAAAAAAGAGAAATCGATTTATTGTAGTTTTGTTATCAGTTGGATTAACTTGGTTAATTGCAACGGTTGCATTTGTATTTTTACTTTGGTTTGGAGAAAAAAAGGAATGGTTTAATATTTGGTTCTATATGCCATATATTTATGCAATTCCTATTTCATTTATTATTTGCTTAACATTTAATAAAATCTGGGGGCGAAGAATCTTTTCATTTTTCTTTGTCAGCGGAATTGTTTGGGGAATTGGATTAAGTCTTGAAAGATCATTTTGTCACTATATAAATTGGGCGTGGTTATTTTATATTATTTGTGTTCCTTTTCAAATTCTAACTTGTCTATGGTATTTGATTAAAAGAAAAGGAAATAGTCGCTATACCGCTTCGATAAAAGAATTAAAAGAAAAAGAATAAGTATTATCAATTTGATAGATAATATTTTTTCAATAATTATTAAATTAAATTTTAAAAGAACTTAATGATGAGTTTTTAGTTTAATAATAATTATTATTTTTTAAATTTGTAATAAATATCTTTGGTAAAGAAGTTAAATCTATGAATATGAAAAGACTTATTATTTAAGAAATAAAGATTTAACTATATTTAAAATGTTTGATGTTTATAATTATTGTAATAGATTAAATTACTTTAGTATCAGAATGAATATCATAATTTTGTTGCACCTTTTTAAATTATAAACTTGTCATATTAAATGAAAATATTTTCGGAGACCTAAATGAAGGAATGGATTATCTTACACGAATTGAGAAGTTCAAATTCTGACATCTCAAAAGAAGCATACAAAAAAGTTTATGACGAATACTATAAACTTTTGTATTTCATATGCGGAAAATATTTGAATAATCAAAGCGATATTGAGGATATTGTAATTGACTCTTTTGTTTCGTTTTATAAGGAAAGATATAAGGTAAATAATATTAAATATTTTTTAGTTACTGTTTGTAAAAATAAGGCCATTAATTTAGCTAAGAAAAAATCAAATTATGAATTATGTGGCGATGAAGTTATTGAAAAAACGGCTTACCATTCTGATGTACAATATACAGACATAATTGAAGAAATATATAAATGTTTATCAAAGGAAGATGCTTCAATTATTATTGAACATGTTGTTGAAGATGTCTCATTAACTGAGATAGCAAGTAAAATGAATCTTTCTGTAAATACGCTTAAAAGTCGTTATCGGCGGTCAATAAAAAAATTAAATCATTATTTAGGAGGCAAATATGAATAAAAAATTATTTTCATTTATAAAAAAGAAAATTAAGGATGTCGATCTATTTGATCGAATTGACAAAAAAACTGAATATTCTGAAAAAACGACTAAGAAAAGAAATTTTAGATTACCTTTGGTATTATCAACTGCAATTGTTGCAATTATTATAGTTGCTTTAGGTGTTAATTTGATTAGTAATGGGGGTAATAAGAATTCAGGTTTTTATTCAGACCTTAATCTGGGTATATTAACTTCAACTGAAAATAGTAGTGCCAATATTGATGAGAATATAAAGTCAGGTGTTTCAAATACAGAAGCAGAAGAAGCTGCACCATCTAATACGGATGTTGTAAGTACACCATCAGATGTTTTGGATTCATCTCAATCGAGTAAGCTTTTAACTGCTTCTGAATGGAGCGATTTAAAGAATTATTCATATTGGAAAGATTTAATTAGTGGAAATATTTATGATGCTAATCAAAATAGGGATACAACATTCCTTAATTACTACAACATAGTTCAATCTAGAATTAATAAAATTGTTTCGACCAAGAATATGATTAATTTTAAATTTGTTACTGATGATAATCAGGCAATTGTTAATGCAAAAATCAGTTTATCTTCCAGTAATATTGAATATTACACTTCGTTTACAAATGCTTTTGGTAATAGTTATTTATTTTTACCTGAAGAATTTGCTAATGATTTTAAAATTACTGTCACTTATTTAAATGAGAATTATGAATTTGAATATGATTATAATTCATTACCGGAAGATCATTTTATCAAGGAAGTAGAGTATGGTTTAAATGTAAGCCAATTTACTAACTTGGATTTATGTTTTCTCGTGGATACAACCGGATCAATGGATGATGAAATGAACTATTTAGCAAAAGAAGTTAATTATATTATTGAATCGATTGATGCTTTTGGCGGAAACTATAGTATTTCGTTATCGTTTGTCTTATATCGTGATAAGGATGATGCATATGTCACAAAAGTTTTTGATTTTAACTCAAATATTAAAGAAGGAATAGATTTCTTTAATAAACAAAGTGCAGCTGGAGGAGGAGATCTTCCAGAAGCAATTGAAGATGGAATGAAAGAAATGAATGAACTTAGTTGGAGAGATGATTCATTAAAAATGGTATTTCACTTATTTGATGCTGGATGTCACACTGATAAAACAAGTTTAGTATATGATCAAATTATTAAAGCAAGCGATAAAGGAATAAAAATGTTTCCAATCATTTGTT